>JBJEQM010000105.1:0-9598 GCA_051881755.1 Oscillospiraceae bacterium | reverse complement strand
GAATATCGTGGGCAATTTTGACAATATATGCAAAAATGTCCTTGCTTTTTGTGCATATGTAACACAGGTTTCCCATTTTATTATATAAAATATAAAATTTTCGGAGCAATATTGTAAAACCGCGAATTTTGTTGTATAATGTAATATATTATAAACACGAAAGGAACGGTAAAAATGAAAAAATTTTTGCAGGAATTTAAAGCGTTTGCAATGCGCGGAAATGTACTTGATATGGCGGTCGGCGTTGTTATCGGTGCGGCTTTCAAGGCTATCATAGACTCCGTGGTAAACGACCTTATCTCGCCCCTTGTCGGTCTTATTTTCAAGAGCGATTTCAGCGACCTTGTACTGACCATAAACGACGTTTCCATCGGCTATGGCGCATTTATCACCGCAGTCATCAACTTCCTCATTGTGGCGTTTGTACTCTTTATTATCGTCAAAGCTGCAAACAAGGCTTCCTCTTTCAGGAAGAAACCCGAGGCACCCGCTCCTACCACAAAGAAATGTCCCTACTGCATGAGTGAGATACCTATTGAAGCTACACGCTGCCCTCACTGCACCTCCGAGCTTTCCGAAGCCGAAAAATAATACATATACAGATAATGCCGTTCGGGATATCCCAAACGGCATTTTTTATACAAAGCAAAAAGGCCGCCCCTATGCAGACGAAGCGACCTTAAGTGGAGCTATCTATCAGATTCGAACTGACGACCTCATCCTTACCAAGGATGTGCTCTGCCTACTGAGCTAAGATAGCACGTTAACGGCAAAACCGTGCGGAATAACCGAACGCTTATTTATTATATCGCATTTTTCCCCGAATGTCAAGACTTTTTTTGAATTTTATTTGATATTTAAGCATAAAACGCCGCAAATACCGCCTCCATGCGATATACGGCATATAAAATATTATGCATGATCCGTAATATATTGCATAAAATATCCTTTATATGTCAATTATACCCGTAACAAACAATGAAAGAGGTATGCATATGAATATCAAGGGTATAATTGCGGAAGCCGCCGTACTTACAGGACTGATGGTCTCACTTTTCGCGCAGGGAGCCGTGCAGTGCGCAGGAGCAAGAGAGCAGGTCAAGGGCGATGTTTTCCGTCTGCATATAATCGCCAACTCCGATTCCGACGAGGACGTTAAGCTGAAGCTCCGGGTACGCAACGCGGTGCTGGAGGCAAGCGAGGATATTTTCAGCGGCGCGGTGACGGCAGAGCAGGCGGAAAAAAACGCTGCGGCACAGCTGGATAAATTCAGGGAGACCGCCCTGCGCGTCGTGCGCGAAAACGGCTTCGATTATGATATAGAGTGCGAGATAGCCGACGTATATTTCGACGAGCGGACATACGGCAGCGCGACCCTGCCCGAGGGTGAATACACCGCGCTTCGCATAAAAATAGGCGAGGCGCAGGGACATAACTGGTGGTGCGTCATGTTCCCCCAGCTTTGTCTGCCGGGAGTCACCGATACCGAGGAGGTGCTTCAGGCGGCTTATGACGACGGCGCTATCACCGACGAGGAACTGAAAATTCTCAGCGACCCCTCCGATTATGAGGTGCGGTTCTATTTTGCCGAGCTTTTCGATAAAATATATCAGCATTTCAAAACGGGCAATATGCACATAAAACGTTTAAGTATCAGCCGAAATTTTTGGTAACAGTACTATTATTAATATTCTTATTACAAATAACTAAAAATTACGTTGTTTTTTTGTACAGAAATAATCTCAATATTGTCTTGTTAATCGGCAGAAAATGTGATATAATTTGTATACGGTCATTTGTAGGGTTTTTTATCTTATCCGCACAGACCGTCCGCGCCGCTTATCGGCGGAATATCATATTTTTGGAGGTTTCACTATGGAAGGTACCGGATTTCTGAAAACTGTCAACTTCGGCGGATTTGATAAAAAAGACGTTCTCGCTTACGTTGATGAATTAAATACCAAGATCTACACTCTTGAAGCCGAGCTGGACGAGAAAAAGGCTCTGCTTGAAAATTCCGAGGGCGGCGGAGCAGACAACGAAAAGTATGAGGAGCTTTTGGCTGCCGACAAGGCTAAGATAACCGAGCTCCAGACAAGCAACGACTCCCTCAAAAATCAGATGAAGAGTCTTGAGGACGAGCTGGCAAACAAGGAAAAGGAGATCGAAGACCTCAAGGCTCAGAATACAGAGCTTGAAGAACAGCTTCAGGACGCCAAGAACAAGGCCGCTGCCGCAGGCTCTGCCGAAAACAGCGCTATGGAGCTTGGCAACGTATTTATGGAGGCTCAGAAAACAGCCAACATTATCGTTACACAGGCTAAGGAAAACGCAAGAAAAATGGACGAGGACGCCAAGAAGCTTGCCAATCAGGTCGTTGACGACGCTAACGGAAAGGCTTCCACTATCGTTAAGAACGCCGATGAAAAGGCTACAAAGATACTCTCCGAGGCTGAGGATAAGTCTGCCGAGATGCGCACTACAGCCGAGAATATAAAGAAAGCCGTTACGGAAGAGATCACCGAGATCGAAGCACAGATCTCCGATATAAAGGATGTACTGAAACTCTTCTCCAGCGATAGCCTTGCAAGACTTGATAACGCCAAGGAGATCATTGATAAAACACAGGCCGCTCTCAAGAAGGGCGTTGCTCCTGCTCCCGCAGCTGCTAAGCCTGCTCCCGCTCCCGCACCTACTCCCGCACCTACTCCCGCACCTACTCCCGCACCCGCTCCCAAGCCTGCCGCTGAGCCCGCTCCCGCTGCTCACGAGGCAAAGAAGCCCTCTTTCGGCTTTGATATGAGCGAGCTTGAGAGCCTTACAAAGGCTGCCGAGGCTGCTGCCGAGGTCGATCCTAATACTATTGGTCTTTCCGATATGTAATTTATGGCTGAGATATACGATATTAACGTCGCCGAGCTTCGTTCCTATTGTGACAAGCTGAGAACGGGCGACAAGGTACTGCTTACAGGATACATATACACCTCCCGCGACGCGGCGCATAAGCGTTTCGACGCGCTGCTGAACGAGGGAAAGCCGCTTCCCTTTGATATTAACGGAGCGGTGATATACTACGCAGGTCCCACGCCTGCCGCTCCCGGAAAGGCTATCGGCTCATGCGGCCCCACCACCTCGGGACGCATGGACAAATTTGCTCCCCGTCTGCTTGATATCGGGCTTTGCGCCATGATAGGCAAGGGCGAGAGAAACCAAGCCGTCAAGGACGCGGTGGTACGCAACAATGCGGTATACTTCTGTGCCATAGGCGGCGCAGGCGCGTTGGCGGCAAGCTGCATTAAAAGCTGCGAGGTAATAGCCTTTGAGGATCTGGGCTGTGAGTCCGTCAAGAGGCTGTATATCGAAAAGTTTCCTGTAACAGTCGCGCTGGATTCCCACGGCGGAGATATTTTCGCGGAGGGAAGAAAGGCATACAGCGAAACAGAATAAAACGGCGCAAGCCGAAAAAGTCCCCGAGAAATGTTCCTCGGGGACTTTTATTATGCGTATTTATACTGATCTTTGACCAACCTATAGACAAAAACGGTCAAAGATTATACTAATACTAATCTTTGACCAACCTATAGACAAATCCGACAGCTATAATTGCGCCACTCGTCGTCAAGCTTCCTTGCAAGGCGGCAAGCCTTGCTGCGGTCGCTTTCCTAGATTGGCACAATTCTATCTGCCGTTTTTGTCTACAGAACGGTCAAAGATTAGTATAAACACCATTTAAAATATGAAAAAAATCAAGCCGACAATCTTGAAAAGCTTTAGCTTTTTTATATTGGATTTCGGCGCAGATTTTTTTCCGTTTTTTATTGGTGTTTAGTATTAGTATTACTTCATTCTGTCAAACAGCGTCAAAGTATTTTTCATAGTCTCCGCCGCAACAAGCTCGGGCGTTACACCCTTGACGGCGGCGATTTTTTCAATAACGTACTTTATCATGCTGCTGTCACAGCGCTTGCCGCGGTTAGGCTCGGGCGCCATGTAGGGACAGTCCGTTTCCAGCATGAGCCTGTCTAAAGGAACGACCTCCAGCGCCTCCAATGCACGGCGGGCATTTTTGAAAGTAAGTACGCCTGTGAAGCTGATGTTCATACCAAGGGCAAGCACCTGCTCCGCGGTCTCGGCAGAGCCTGAGAAGCAGTGCATCACGCCCCGCACCTTACCTCTTGCGCGAAGTATATCCATGGTATCGCCCGTTGCGTCGCGTGAATGTATGACCACGGGCAGACCTGCTCTCTCCGCAAGGTCAAGCTGCTCGTTGAAGAAGCGTATCTGCAAATCGCGGTCGTAGCCCTCGGTATGGTAGTCCAGACCAATCTCGCCGATAGCGACGACTTTCGGGTTTGCCGTCCAGTATTCCAGCTTTTCAAGATAACCGTCGGGAGTGTCTATAGCGTCGTCGGGGTGGATACCGACGGCGGCGTACATAAACGGGTACTTGTCCGCAAAGTCCACCGAATATTGCGAACGCTCCAATGTACAGCCAATATTAACGATATTCCGCACGCCGCTGTTATGCAGAGCCTCCAGAAGCGCTTCGCGGTCGCTGTCGAAAGCCTCGTCGTCGTAGTGTGCGTGGGAATCAATATATTCCGGCATTTTATCCTCCATCATTCAAAGTTTATTTCCTGCAGATTGTCCTCGATATAGTACGCCATTTCCTCGTGGACGTCCGCGTGCTCCGCAATAACGGCAATATCCATTTTTAGGTACCGAACCTCTGCTTCCGCAAGGACTGCCCCCGTTTTATCCAGTATCTCCGTGTTCACGACAACAAAGCGGGAGTTCTGCTTGATGACCATGCCGTGCGCGATAAGGTCGGTATCATAGGGGACGGGCTTGCGGTACTTTACCTGTATATTTGTGGTAACGCCCCATATCTCCTCGGATACAGCCCAGCAGGAGCGCAGACCAAGCTCGTCCAGCATAGCGGCTATCATGCCGCCGTGTACTCTGCCGGGGTAGCTCTGATGCTCCTTTCGGAAGCGGAACGGGGACATTACGCTTCCGTCCTCCATATTGTAAAACTGCGCCTGTACCCCGAAAGTATTGTCCATTCCGCAGATAAGACACATTCTGCTGTTGCGCTGTTTGCTTACTATTTTCATTATATGACCTCATTATATTGCCGCTGTCACACTATAAAGCGGCAAAAACAAATCGGGACGGGAGATCCGTCCCCCACAATGTATTAAAAATCAGTATTAGCTTAACGGATAAATTTTCTCGGGTACATATTCATACATTCCCTTTGTAGCCTCGGCGGTGAGGTCGTTTCTGTACCAGAGAGAGTCACAGCCGCTTGTGCCGTCCGTGCGGTATTCCATCCATACCATAACGCCGTTCCAGCCGTTGTCGTAGGCGCTCTTGTATTTCTCCGCGCAGGTCATGCCCACCTTGTCATCGTCATCGTTGGAGGTCTCGCCGATAACAATTGGCTTTGTGCCGTCGTAGCCGTAGTCCGTGGGAGACTTGTCAAAGGGCAGACCGAAGCTCTGGAGCTGCCATGCATAGAAGTGAGGACTGTAAAAATCAAGATATGCGCTGTCGCTGCCCGTGAGGGTCTTTAGCATTTCGTCGCTGACCATATTGCCCTGATATTTGTCGGAGTTGTATTTTGCCATGCCCAGACCGACAGTTACAAGGAGATCGCTGTTTTCGTGAATGGCGGCGGCGCACTTGCCGAAGAAGTAGGAGAGATTCTCCCAAGGCAGATTGCCGCACTCGGCATTTTCAAATACCCAGTCGGGCTCGTTCATGATATCAACGCCGAAAATATACTCGCAGTCGCCGTAGCGCTTTGCAAATTCCGCAACATAATTTTCCGCAAGAGCGTCGGTATATTCGTTTGTGGTGATGAGCGTTCTCCAGCGGTCGTAGCCGGAATTGGGCTCCTTGAAGTGGTCGAATGAGAAGAGGGTGGGCATAATGTATATCTCATATTTTTCCGCAAGGGCGAAAAGCTTGTCCAAATCCGTCCAGTGACCCTCGTTGACCTCCTTAAATTCGCCTGTGGTTTTCAGCTTGACGGAGTTAAGTCCGCAGCAGTTGACCCATATTCTTGTGCAGTTGACGTTCTGCGCCTGAAGCTCCTTGAAGGTCTCCTCCCAAGCGGCTTCGTCCATGTGACCGTCGAACTCGTTCCATGTCTGCCAAGCGGTGTTGACGCCGTTTATCCACAGCTCCTTGCCGTTTACCATGAATTTTGTACCCTCGATAGTGACCTTGGCGGAGGCAGACTTGACGGTCTCCTGTTTTTCGGCGGCAGTAGTGACGTTATCGTTTGCAGCGGCGGTGTCGGTGTTTGTATCGGCAGCCTTTCCGCAGCCTGCAAGCATTGATACGCATATCAACAGCGCGGCGCATATTCCTGCGGCTTTTTTCATATTATCATATCCTTTCGCTTTATTTTATTGTTATAAATCCGTCTTTCCAATAACATTCATCAATGGTATATTTGTCAATACACCAGTTTTCGCGGGAATGTCCTGCACGAAGTTCGTTCAGTTCACGCTGTGCGGATATTTCCGATACAAAGCAATCGCTTTCCATTATATCGGTTTCGTCCCCGCGGCTGTTTTCATTCCAGCCGTAAATAATAAAAATATCCGTCGGTATTGTATTGCCGCAGCTTTCGGCTAAACGTTTCTCCGTTATAGTGTATTCGCAGCGGCACTCATTAAAGCCTTTGACCTTGGATAAATACTTTTCTGCGGCATTTTCGGCATTGTTGCGGCAGGAGAAAAATCCTATATTAAATTTTTCCCTCGCTGCCTTATCAATTATAATAAGATTATATATTGTTGTCATAGCTGTACCTCCGCAAAAATATTCGGTCGGATTACAGCAAAGTTTTTATGCTCTCGCTTATCTTCCTTGCAACATAGGGGTTGTTCATTGTATAAAGATGTATGCCGTCAACGCCGTTGGAGATAAGGTCGACTATCTGGTCTACGGCGTAGGCAATGCCCGCGTCGCGGAGAGCCTCGGGGTTGTTCTCATAGCGCTGCATTATCTTAGTGAACTTTGTCGGCAGACCGGCTCCGCACGTTGATACCATGCGCTGTATCTGCTTGCCGTTCACGACCGGCATGATACCCGCCTCAATGGGCACGTTTATCCCCGCAATGCGCGCCTTTTCGATAAAGCTGTAAAATGCCGCATTATCAAAGAACAGCTGGGAAATAAGGTGCTCCGCGCCTGCATCCACTTTCATTTTAAGGTGCTTGATATCCTCCACTATATTCTCCGATTCCAAATGGCACTCGGGATAGCACGCGCCAGAAATGCCGAAATCCCCGTTTGCTTTGATAAACGCCGTAAGGTCGCTGGCATACTCAAATTCGTGCTTGCGCGGTATATCGGGGTTGATGTCTCCGCGCAGAGCAAGGATATTTTCCACGCCCCGCTCCTTGAACTGCGCAAGCTGCTGCAGAACGCCCTCCTTTGTGCTGTATACGCAGGTCAGGTGCGCCGCCGAGTTTATTTTCAGCTCACGGGAGATATACGCCGCAATATCGCAGGTGGTGGTGTCCGCAGGGTTGCCGCCCGCGCCGTAGGTCACGCTGATAAAGGCGGGGGAGAGGTCTTTCAGCTCGTCCAGCGTATTATATATAGTGTCAATGGGGCTTGTCTTTTTGGGAGGGAATACCTCAAATGAAAATATTGTTTTTCCCTTTCCGAACAGTGATGATAATTTCATTTATATTTCCTTTCATGCGTCGTTCCTGTCCGTTCTAAACGGAGCAAGAGGGATACCGTTGGCGGTGAATATTGTTACCTCGCCGTAGTTTACCCAGTTATAGCGTACATATTTCGGATTTGATACCTCATGGGAGGATACATATATCTTGTCGCCCATAAGCTGCGCACGGGCGGGATAATACTTCTTATCCGCGCCTGCTATCTCAAAGCCGATGTCCTTTGCGTCCTTCATATAGAAGCCGTCCTGCGCGTAGTCGAAGGACAGGGTGATACCGTCCTCGCCGTATTCGCATGACTTATATATCGCGCCGTATGCCTGCGCTGCGCCTATTGTATGATATACATGATACAGCGCCTGCAATTCCAGACGTTCGCCGACAGGCTGCTTGTCCACGGGGTGGATATTGCCGTACTCGCCGCAGTCAAGTATGACCGCGATACCCGTATTGCGCGTGGTCTGATGTACCCTCATCTGCGCCTCGCGGATAAGGCACCAGTGCTTTCTGTCCTCCTCGCCGCGGTTTATGTGCATGGGGAGCTGTACCATTATAAAGGGCAATGTATCATCGTTCCAATCGCTGCGCCACTGCTCGATGAGCATTTTCAGCAGCTTATAATACATCTGCGGCTTGTGGTCGTCGCTTTCGCCCTGATAATATATAAAGCCTGCCAGAGTGTAGGGGCACACCCTTTTCAGCATGGTCCCATACACGCCCGACGCGCGGAACGGCGACTTCGGACCCAGCGGCTCGGGATAGCGGCAGGGACCTGCAAACGCCAGCGCGTCGCCCCACTCTCCTGTGGGATTTTTAATGTAAAACTCGGTTATCTTGGGCTGCCATTCGTTGTACCAGTTATTGTAATCCTCCAGCTCTGCGCAGTATTCCTCAAAGGTCTTGCCCGACATGGCGGCATCGTACTCGTCGACGTAGGTCTTGGTATCAACGTCCTCCTCAAGCATTTTGCGGGATATCCACGCGGACGCGGAGGTGCCGCCCCAGTTGCAGCCGATGATACCCACGGTCACGCCCAAGTCCTCGGACAGCTTTTTGCCGAAGTAATATCCCACCGCAGACCAGCACGCCGAATTTTCGGGTGACGCGATCGTCCAGCTGTTGTTTTTCTCGTCGGCATAGAAAAATTCGTCGATATAAGCGTTCTTTTTGGTATAGTAGAAGCGGACGTTCACATCCTTGATATTTTCCAGCACTTCCTTGCCGTTGAGGGAATTTTGCAGCTCCAGCTCCATATTGGACTGACCGCCTGCCAGCCATACCTCGCCTATCATAATGTCGGTATATGTAACTGTCTCACCGCCGCCGCTGACGGTCATATCGTAAGGACCGCCCGCCTCCATTGCAGGCAGGACAACGCTCCACCTGTGATTTTTCGTCTCGCCCTCGGCGGATACGCCGTTTATCTCCACGGTGACCTTGGTGCCGTCGTAGGCGATGCCCCATATGTTTATGTTTTTGCGCCGCTGCAAGACCATATGGTCGGAAAAGACAGGCGCGCAGGATAACATACTCATAATGTATACCTCCGTATCATTTGACATAGTATAACCTTATTTTACTGCAATTTTATGAAAAAATCAACAGGCAAATAAAAATAACCGCCGAAACTTACGCCGACGGCTATTTTATCGCAAATATTGACATAATTTTGCGCCCATGGTATAATATACCGCAGAAAGAGCGCCAAAAACGGCAGGACGGACGGCTCCCTTTAAGAAAGGGGGCTTGATAACATGGCATATGTTACATATGAGGATATGTTTCTCTTTGTGTCTACACTTTGCGCAGTTGTCTCCCTTACTTTATCACTCGTTGTTCTTTTGGGCAACAATAAGAAAAAGTAAGCATAAAAATAACCGTCCAAACTT
>JBJEQM010000104.1:0-2446 GCA_051881755.1 Oscillospiraceae bacterium | reverse complement strand
TCATCAGCAGCCCTGTGTACACCACCGTAAGGAAGTACGGCACAATTTCGCCGAATATATCGCAGTCGTAGACCCATGAAATATCGCCGTAGTCATTATATATGGGAAAGCTTTTGCCGTCGTATGCAAAATGTCCGATAAGAAGAAGTATGCCCGAAATTATGGTGGTTATTATAAAGGGCGCGATATAGGAAATAAGCCCCGAAAGATAATCGGATAAAAACCGCTGCTTCCGCGACAGCGGCACCGCCAGACACATATCAACCTGCGCCTTGTTGTACAGATATCGGAAATTTACCAAGGCGATGATAATTCCGGCAAGTCCCGCTATAAATGTCGCACCGGTGGCAATGATCATAAAGGATTCATCGGGCTCGCTGTCCCGTCCCATGCTCAGATTGTACATCTCGCTTATGATAAGCAGAGGGAAACCGAACAGGTGAAGTATAAGTATAATAAGTGAAATTTTAGTATTTGATTTTATATTGAGCCGTCCGTTGTGCAGAACGGGGTTATATTTCGACGCCGTTGAAGTCATAGCCCTGACCCTCCATTTCGTAAATAAATATCTCCTCCAGAGTAAGAGGTATCATATCAAAGACCGTGGGAGCTTTCGCGTTTATGCACTCCGCGATGCGCTCCTCCTCACCCTTGACGATAAGGTAATACAGACTTTGCTTGCGCTCAAAGTGGAGCACCTCCAAGCCCTCGAAGCTTTCCTTTGTGTATTCCTCGGGGAACGCCGCCTGTATCTTATGTACGCTGCCCTTTAAGCTGTCCAAATCGCGGTTGAATACTATCTTGCCGCGGTGGATAAGGGCGGCGCTGTCGCATATCTCGTTTATCTCCTTGAGATTGTGGGAGGATATGACCGTGGTCATCTGACGATCAAGCATGGCGTCCACCAGCATACGCTTCACGATAACGCGCATTGTAGGGTCAAGACCGTCGAACGCCTCGTCCATGAGCAGATAATCCGTGCAGCAAGCCAGCGCCGTTATGACCACTGCCTGCCGCTTCATGCCCTTGGAGAATTTGTCCACCTTTTTATTCTCCGGCAGCTTTATAATGCCGTTGAGCTTGTCGAATATCTCGTCGGAGAAGTTGGGATAATATCCTTGGTAATAATTTTTCATATCATGCAGGGTCATGCCCGTGTATTGTACGGTCTCGTCGTTGATGAAAAATACCCTGCGCTTTGCCTCGGCGTTGTCGTACACCTCCGCGCCGTCAATTTTTACGCTGCCGCTGTCGGGAGAGTATATTCCCGATATAAGGCGGAGTATGGTGGATTTACCCGCGCCGTTTGAGCCCAGCAGACCGAACGCCGTACCCGTTTCTATCTTTATGTCCGCATTGTCAAGGGCGGTAAAATCCTCAAATTCTTTGGTTACGCCCGATAATTCTATCATATCTCACATTTCCTTTCATTTGTTGTTAAATCCGTTGATACGCTCAATAAGCTCCTCGCGGGATATGCCCGTGCAGAGCGCTTCGGAGATAGCTTTGTCGAAATCAGCAAGAGCGCGCTTTTTTAGACAGTCCGTCTCCACCGAAGCGACGAAGCTGCCGCGTCCTGCCAAAGAGTATATTATCCCGTCATGTTCCAAGGTCTGGAATGCCTTTGAGATAGTGTTTGGGTTGACCCCAAGCTCCTTTGCCAGCTCCCGCACGCTGGGCAGCTTGTCGTTCTCTTTCAGCTCGCCTTTCAGGATAAGCTCCGTTATCTTTTTATACAGCTGCTCATAAATGGGCACGCGGCTTTGAAGATCGATATCGTACATCTCATCACCCTTTCTGTATTAACTGTACTATTTGTTATAATACAGTTATAACACACTATTTTGCATTTGTCAATAGTTTTATGAAAAAATTTTTGTAGGGGCGGATTCCATATCCGCCCCTACGATAAAAAAACCTCGGAAGAATGACTCCTCCGAGGGGAAAATTGTATTAAATTACGCCTGCTGTTCCGCAGCGGCTCTGGAGAGCCATATATAAGCAATATCCAGCGCCTCGTAAAGACTGTTTTTCTCGCTGGTTTTAACGATAGCCTCCATGGGGTTGAGCTTGTCGTCCGTAGCCATCTGATAGATCTTTATCCTGCTGGCAACGTCAAGATCTCCAACCTTGGTCTTTTCCATGATCTGCATCATTATAACGTAATCGTCGGACATATTTCCGTAATAGATCATATCCTTGTTTCTTACCAGAGGCAGACCCTTATAGGTAAAAAATTCGGACTTTTTTTTGTTTTCACTCATAGTAATTCCTCCTTGTAGTTTTCCCTGAATCAAATATACATTAACGCCGTGTGACGATATTGTCTTGTATATATTATAGCATAATTTTTTAACAAAATCAATAGCTATTGTTCAAAAAGGAAAATTATTTATACTAATCTTCAATCGTTCTGTAGACAAAGGCGGCAGATAGAACACAGCCA
>JBJEQM010000103.1:0-2450 GCA_051881755.1 Oscillospiraceae bacterium | reverse complement strand
TTTTAGGCTTGCCGTTTTCCTACAGACTCTCTGCTTGGACGCGATATTCCTCCGGCTTATCCTTTGGTATACATTTTATTGTGACAGCCGCAAGGGTCGGGAAGATTATCAAATCGTCAAGAGACCATAAAATCGTGGATAAGGTCAATGGGGACATGGCATATTCCACCGTGACCGCGGCAAATATTTTTGACATAAGCGGCGTGTCTTTATTCTTCGCCATAATATGGCGGGAATGTCCGATTTCAGCCGCTTTATCATAATACAAAGGACATTATAAGGTCAGCCGCAAAAGCCGCTGCGCAGGCGGCGAGCGCCACCACGATAAGCGACTTGCTGCGGAACGCCAGTATGACCGCCGCGATAAGTCCTGCGGCGGCGGAAATTATGCTTCCCGTGGAATAAAGCACCGCAGGAATGGTCATGGCGCCCAGCACGGCATATGGTACATAATACAGAAAATCCTTGATAAACTTTGACTCTATCTTTTTGCGGAATATTACAAAGGGCAGCATACGCACAAGGTACGTTACTCCTGCCATTACCGCGATATATACTGCAACGGGTATCGCCGTCATTCCGCTCCCTCCTTGTCTTCCTTGACGGGGAACAGTATTGCTCCCAGCGTTGATGCCGCAATAGCGCAGATAATGATGACAAAGCCGCCTGAAATATGCGACAGGACAGGTATATATTTAAAGCAGCAGCTCAGTACAGCCGAGGCCGCGACCACCGCCAAAACTCCTGCGGACTTCCTTGCGGGGGGGATAAATATGGCGATGAACATACCGTATATTGCAATGCCCAGCGCCGCTTTCAGCCGCTCGGGCAGTATCTCGCCCGCAGCGCCGCCCAGCAGCGTGCCCATGTTCCAGCAGATAAAGGGCACAAGTATCAGCCCGTACATATACCGTCGGTTTATCTCGCATGGCTTGCCCGAGGCGACGGCGAATATCTCGTCCGTTATGCCGAAAGATGTGATAAGTCGGTGCGGCGTTGTAAAGCTGCCGTCCAGCTTCTGGGAAAGGGATATGCTCATAAGGGCGTAGCGCATATTTATGATAAGCTGCGCCAGTATCATTTCGATCAAAGTGCCGCCAGCGGCGATGATGCCGATGCCTGCCACCTGTCCTGCGGAGGTCAGGTTCGTCATGGATATAAGCAGCGAGGATATAACGGATATGCCGTTGGACACCGCCATTATGCCGAAGCTGAAGGATACGGAAAGATATCCCAGTCCTATGGGGATACCGTCCTTTATTCCCTGTACAAAGCTCAGGGAGCTTTCATTTTTTGTCATATATAAATAGTATACTCCTTTTATTGTCTTGCCGCATAAGCGCGTATCTTTTATTATATCAAAGATATTCCGCCTTTTCAATATACAAATTGACGAATTATGGGGCTATATGTCATAATGATTTATTGCACAAAAATCCCTATGTAAATTTAGCATAAAAAATATAATATTTTTCTTGCATTTTATGTGCAACTGTGATATAATATAATCAAACCCATAGAGCAAAGGAGGCTTTTTTATGAGTTATAAAGTTATTACAATAGGCCGTCAGTTCGGCAGCGGAGGTCATATTATCGGTGAAAAGCTGGCGGAGAAGCTTGGCTTTGCTTATTATGATAAGAATCTTATCGAGATGGCGGCAGAGAAAAGCGGTCTCAGCCACGGCGCACTGACCGAGGTGGACGAAAAAGCGGCAAATCCATGGCTGTATGCTGCCATGAGCCAGACAGGGCAGACCAACTTCGGCACGGTGAATTTCTGCGCCAACGATACCCTTTTCAACACCCAGTCCGAGATAATCCGCAATATCGCCGACACGGAAAACGCCGTTATCGTGGGCAGATGTGCCGACTATATCCTCCGCGACAGGAACGTGCGGCTGTTCAGCGTGTACATTTACGCTCCCATGGCGGCGAGAGTCGCCCGCACGATGGAGCGCGACAAGGTCAACGAGGCTCAGGCGGTAAACCTTATCAAGCGCAACGACAAGCAGCGCAAATGCTACTATGACTTCTATACCGACAGAAAATGGGCTTCCCATGTCAACTACGACCTGACCATCAACAGCGAGACCTTCGGTATCGACGGAACGGTGGATATCATCTGCAACGCAGTTAAGGACAGATAAAATGTACATATAAATAGTATATTGTGCGCCGCGGGAGCTTTTCCGGCGGCGCATTTCGGTTTGTAATATATGGCTGTTTTTGTTACTGAATTGTCACCATTTGTAACTGTATTGTATCGGATATTTCCTTGACATTCATTAAATTTAGTGTTAAAATATAGATACAAAAGCAGAGATATCCTGCAAGGGTATTTTCTGCCGTGACCGCATCGAGGGAATGTTCCGAGGCAACCCTCGTCAGGGAGAGAATATGAAAGGACGGATGATTATGTCAAGATTTTTCAAGTCGTTTTTAAGCAGTCT
>JBJEQM010000102.1:8592-9688 GCA_051881755.1 Oscillospiraceae bacterium | reverse complement strand
AAGTAAAAAATATGATAAATTTAATTGTAACAACGTGTGCCCCGTTATGTAAATGATTACATTTTGACGGAGCCGTAATTTTAAGGAGAGATTAAAAATGAAGAAATCAAGAATTTTAGGCGCTATCGCCGCAGCTGCTCTGGCAGCTCTCAATCTTACAGCCGTTACAGCAAACGCTGAGGGTGAAACTTACCACGCTTACATCGGCGTTCAGTCCGCAAGCTATACATTCAGAAATGCTTGGTATGAACCCAACTACGGTCAGGGCGTTGTTTCGGACGACGGTATGGTTTACTTTGACCAGCTCACAGGCTGGGACGGTCCCACAGCTCTCACTAAGGACGGCACATTCTCCGACGCGGAGATCACAGGCAACGGTACATATTCCGTTTCCGTCACCGATTTTGACTTCGGTGAGGACGAGACTCTTAACCTCCTGTTTGTTTCCACAGATATTCCTTTCGACTCCGGCGTTGCTATCAGCGACGTTAAGGTTATCCTCGACGGTCAGACAAAGTACACCTTTGATGAAGCTTATCTCAGCCCCGACTGCGAGGACTACATTGAGCCCATGTGCATCAACATCTGGAACGACGATCTGGGCAAGCAGGACGGTCTTTTCGGCTACATGATGCCTGAGGATTCCATCGAGCTCCGCTTCACAGTTTCCGGCATGGCAACAGATAACCCCGATGCCGTTGTAACGGAAGCTACAACCACGGAAGCAGAGACCGAGCCCGAGACAGAAGCAGAAACAGAAGCCGAGACAGAGGCAGAGACAACAGCTGCCGAGACAGAGGCTGCCGCAGCTGAAACAACAGCAGCAACAGAAGCAGTTTCCGCAGAGGCTTCATCCTCCGGCGCTGCTCCCGTTATCATCATTATCGTAGCTGCTGTAGTTGTTATCGCAGTTATCGTAGTAGTTGTTCTCAAGAAAAAGAAGAACTAAGTTCGGATAATTCAAGGTCATACTTGTCGGACTGCTGCCGCGCTCGGCGGCAGTTCGGCAATTTTTGCGAATAAAAAATCTAAGGAGGAAATTCATGAAAATCAAAAAGTTTCTTGCAGCTCTGACAGCCGTTGCAATGACAGCAGC
>JBJEQM010000102.1:0-8492 GCA_051881755.1 Oscillospiraceae bacterium | reverse complement strand
TCATGAAAATCAAAAAGTTTCTTGCAGCTCTGACAGCCGTTGCAATGACAGCAGCTATGGCAGGCTGCGGCGGCTCAGGTACATCTGCAACTACCGACGCTGCCGTTTCCGACGGCGATACTGCTTCGGGCAATAACAGCGGCGAGCCCGCATCTCTTTCCGAGCTTTACGGCGACGATCCCATCGAGATCACCATCTACAGCCAGCTGGCTAACTATTCCGGTAAGCAGACAGGCTGGTTTGCAGAGGTAATGAAGCGCGAATTTAACGTCGACATCATTATCGTTCCCGATACGGACGGTATGTTCGATACACGTATGGAGTCCGGCAATCTGGGCGATATCGTTATCTTCGGCTCTAACGGCTCCGATTATCAGCGTGCAGCCAAGGAGGGTATGCTCTTCGACTGGAACGAGGACGATATCCTTACCGATTACGGTCCCTACATAAAGGAAAACATGACCTACGCTCTGGAAAACAACGCTAAGTTCAACGAATCCTTCGGCGCAGGCAACAAGGTATTCGGCTTCGGTCACAACGTTGCAACATCTACCGAGGATCACGAAGCGTTCTTCTATACAATGGACCTCCGCTGGGATCTTTACCAGCAGCTGGGCTATCCCGAAGTAAAGACAATGGACGACCTCTTCAATCTGTTCGTACAGATGAAAGAGATCTGCCCCACCGATGAAAACGGCAACGAGACCTACGCTGTTTCCATGTGGCCTGACTGGGATGGTAACATGGTAATGTACATCAAGGCATTCGCTACCTGCTACTGGGGCTACGACGAAATGGGCTTCGGTCTTTACGACGTTGAGAACGGCGTATATCACGACGCTCTTGAGCCCGACGGTCCTTACCTCAAGAGCCTGAAGTTCTTCAACAGACTTTATCAGGCAGGTCTTATCGACCCCAACTCCATGACTCAGACCTACGATAAGATGAGTGAAAAGGCTCAGGCAGGCGGTATCTTCTATTCTATCTTCGACTACGCAGGTTCTTCCCTCTACAACAGCGAAGAGCACCTCACAGAGGGCAAGGCAATGTATCCTCTTATCCCCGATGATGCTTCTCCTCTCTGCTACGGTATGAACGTACTGGGCGGCAACAGAATCTGGTCTATCGGCGCTAACACAGAATATCCCGAGCTTTGCATGGCTATCATCAACTACCTCTCCACTCCCGAGGGCTACATGACCTACTGGTGGGGTCCTAAGGACGTTTGCTGGTACTATGACGAAGAGGGCAACACCTGCTTCACAGAGCTTGGCGAAAAGGCATACAAGGACAGAAAGGGTACTATCATGCCCGACGAGTGGGGCGGAATATCCTTTAACGAGGGTACTTTCCAGGCTAACAACACAACATGGTCCAGAGACGCTTCCAACCCCGATTCCAACGGCGAAACATACAACTGCGAGAACTGGAAGAGCAGACGTACAGACGCTCAGTATGATATCCTCCAGGATTGGAGAGACTTCACAAACTGCTACAATTCACAGGAGTACCTCAATACTGTAAATTACAAGGTATCTCTTGCGACATCCTACTCCGAGTCCGACAAGTCCGACGAGCTCAAGCTCATCTGGGAGCAGGTTGCAAAGTGCATCGTAAACTACTCATGGCAGGCTGTATACGCTTCCTCCGACGAGGAGTACGACCGCATCGTTGCTGAGATGACTCAGAAGTGCAATGAGTACGACCCCGATGGTCAGTGCCTTGCATGGTGCAACAATGAAGCTGCTATCCGCTGCGCTCTTGAAGACGAAGTAAGATAAGCAACGGTTTCACGCACCGCATTAAATTAATATGAACAAGCTGCCGCAGGGAATTTGCCTTGCGGCAGTTTTTATGTAATATTATACATCAAGCTTGTTTATGATACCAAGACAGGTTTTCTCAAAAGCTCCGCTGTCGGGGTCTGCGGGAGAATGTATATTGTATAAATATCCCGTTTCGCCGTATCTGCCGTGTGCGCCTGCTTTGTAATATTCATCGTCCATATGGACATTTACCGCCTTTACGCACATTACAACATGGTCGCTTCCGGGAGCGTACTCCTTCTCCCATACATACTCACATTCGATATTGAGGAAGCATTCCTCCGCTAAGGGCGCGTTTACCTTTTCTGCCGCCCGTGCTGTCAGACCGGCGGCGGACAGCTCGTCGTCGTCATATCCGTTATGCTCAATGGTGGAATAGCATTTGCGGTATATATCCGCCGACATAAAGTTTATCACAAGAGAGCCTGTCTCGTGAATGGTCTTATACATATGAGTGCCCCTGTGGACGCTTGAAAATATACAGTAGAAGCCGTCGTCGCTTGAAAATGTGAGCCACGCCTGCATCGAAGCGTTGGTTTTTCCGCTGCTTTTGTAGGTGGTGACCAGCGCTAACGGCGACGGTATCGCCGTCAGGGATTCAAGCCAGTCAAAGCCGTAAAAATTATGGCTGCGTATATTTTCGGGAATTTCAAAAAATGTCTTTTTCATGGCGGTATCTCGCTTTCTTTATTTTTCTATATCATATCATAAAATGAAGCGGCTGTATAGTAAAAATCCGACATAAACACGGAAATCGCCATGTATCTTACCAAAACATTCTGTCAGCAAAAAAGTGCCGACTGCACGGATAGCTTGCAGTCGGCGTTTATATTGTATCATTTTTCTTTTTGACGGCGGGCTTTATTTCAGCGCCAGATCCTTTATTACCTCCGAGGCAATTATCAAGCCTGCGGTGGACGGCACAAACGCATTTGAGCCGGGTATATCCCTCCGCACAGTACATTTACGCACAGTGCCCGGCGGACAGATACAATGCTTACGGCAGGATATTTCCATGTCCTCTATGGGCTTGATGGGCTTTTCTTCCGAATATACCACTTTTACGTCCTTGATACCAAGCTTTTTCAGCTCGTGGCGCATGACCCTCGCCAACGGACATACCTTTGTCTCGTATATGTCCGCCACGCGGAATGCCGTGGGGTCAAGCTTGTTTCCCGCACCCATTGCGGAAATGACAGGCACTCCCGCCGCTTTGGCGCGCTTGATTATCTCCAGCTTGCCCGTTACCGTGTCAATGGCGTCGATAACATGATCATACTGCGTAAAATCAAATTGGTCTGCCGTATCGGGCATAAAAAAGCATTTATATACGTTTACCTTTATGTCGGGACAAATTTCGCGTATGCGCTCGGCGGCAACATCGACCTTGTATTTTCCCACCGTGCTGCGCAGAGCGTATATCTGGCGGTTAAGATTTGTCAGACATATCTTGTCATCGTCAATAAGGTCAAGAGTACCCACTCCGCTTCTGGCAAGGGCTTCAACGGCATAGCCGCCTACTCCGCCTATGCCGAACACGGCAACTCTGCTGTTTTTCAGCCGCTCCATGGCGTCCTTGCCGAAAAGCAGCTCTGTTCTTGAAAACTGGTCAAGCATTATCAAATCTCCCCGACAGAAAAAAATTCTCCGTTTTCCGAAAAAACGGGTCTCATATTTTTTGAAGCAAAAAATTCCGTAATATAGGCTTTCAGCTCGTCCGTCGGCGCTTCTACGGTAAAATACTGTCCGCCGCAGCCGTCATGGAAGTGTATCCGAGCCGAAAATCTTTCCGCCGCCTCACGTTTTAGCTCGGCAGCCGTTGTAAAATCTATTATCATTAACAATTTTCTCCGTTTATTATACTATTTTGGAATACTCGCTCTCGCAGCTGCGCATTGCAAGAATGGTCTGCTCAATAAGATAGTCAAGCTCCCAGCCCAGCATTTCCGCGCCGCGCTCGATGACCTCGCGGGAGCAGCCTGCGGCAAAATTAAGCGCTTTATACTTTTTCTTCACGGATTTAAGCTCCAGATCGGCAACGCTCTTGGAGGGACGCATTATTGCCACCGCCCCGATAAGCCCCGTAAGCTCGTCCACAGCATACAGCACCTTTTCCATGGTATGCTCGGGGACGATATCCACCGTAAGCTTGTAGCCGTGGCTCGCAGCCGCATGGACTATCCTCTCATCAACGCCCTTTTCGCGCATTATCTCCTGTTCCTTTATGCAGTGCTCCTCGGGGAATTGCTCAAAGTCAAGGTCGTGCAGCAGTCCCACGATGCCCCAGAACTCCGCTTCGTCGCCGAAGCCCAACGCCTGCGCAAAATATTTCATAACGCCCTCCACCGTCACGGCGTGTTTAAGGTGAAAAGGCTCTTTGTTATATTCCGTCAGCAGCTCCCAAGCCGCTTCTCTTGTAAGTTCGGACATAATATTATACTCCTTGAGGTATATTGACCCATCATTTTGGTCGGTAATTATATAATACAACTTTAATATGAATTTGTCAATAGCCATTGACAAACGTCGAAGATATGGTATAATATAAACAAACAGGAGCGTACCGACAGACGGTCGCTTCCTCGAAAATGAAAATGATATAACCGTCACCGTTGGAAGCATGGCGGTTATTTCTTTTTATTGCCGCGTACAGTCTGAATGACTGCACAAAGAATTGCTGTGAGATTTAACACAAGATTAAGTATCTACTTATGGCACCCCCTTTTCGTAAGGGGAGAAAACGACCGCCTACCGTTATGATACGCTCTGCGGTATAGTGTAATTGTCAAGGCGGCAGGGTATTGTCAGACTAAAGTTTATAATTAAATTAACGAAATATACTTGTATTTCCTGCGAAAATATTGTATAATATTGTATTACCATGATAAACTGTCACTATATTATATGGGGTGATCATTTGAACCGGGACGACATTCTCAACTGTATTGGCATTATATTGAAATACCTTATCCCGACATTGAAAATTTTCGGCTTTACGCTGCTTTTTTCGCTGCCGCTGGGCATGATAGTGGCGCTGATAAAGAAGTGCCCGTTCAAGCCTGTGTCGTGGCTTATAAACATTTATATCCTTATCATGCGCGGCACTCCGCTTATGCTCCAGATAATTACAATTTACTATGCTATACCTATCCTGCAAAAGAGCTACGGCATATTTTCCGCGGTGGATACCCGCAGCGACAATTATCAGTTTACCGCCCTCATCGCCGCCTTTGCACTTAATTATGCCGCATATTTCGCCGAAATATTCCGCGGCGGCATCGAATCCATACCCAAGGGACAATATGAAGCGGCGGCTGCACTGGGTCTGACGCGCACCCAGACATTCTTCCGCATTATATTGCCGCAGGTCATAAAGCGTATCGTACCCGCCAGCGCAAACGAGGTCATTACCCTTGTAAAGGATACATCGCTGGCGTCCGTTATCGCGTATATCGAGATATTCCGCAAGGCAAAGGAGCTTATGGTCACATACAGCAACCTTGCGCCGCTGTTTATCGCAGGCGTGTTCTACTTTGTGATGAACGCCGTGCTGACCCTTGTGTTCTCGGCAGTGGAAAAGAAACTCGACTACTATAAATAATGCGGAAAGGATAGGCTTAAAATGGCAGTTCTTGAAGTAAATAATCTGTATAAAAGCTTTGACGATAATGTTGTCCTTAAAGATATATCCTTTAACGTGGAAAAGGGCGAGGTCGTTGCCGTTATCGGACCGTCGGGCAGCGGAAAATCCACCATGCTGCGCTGTATAAATCAGCTGGAGAAGATAGGCGGCGGTACGGTCAAGGTGGGCGGCATGGATATTGTCAAGGAGTATAAAAACGGCAAGCCCGTCTACGCGACAGCGGCGGAGCTGCGTGAGATACGCCTGAAAATAGGTCTGGTGTTCCAGAATTTCAACCTTTTCCCCCATATGAACGTCCTGCGGAACATTACCGAGGCGCCTATGTGTGTGCTGAAAAAGAGCAAGGCTGAGGCGGAGGATACCGCCATGGCGCTGCTGAAAAAAATGGGACTGGAGAACAAGGCGGCGGCTTATCCATGCGAGCTTTCGGGCGGACAGCAGCAGCGTGTTTCCATCGCACGCGCGCTGGCGCTCAATCCCGAGCTGCTCTTCTTCGACGAGCCCACCTCCGCCCTCGACCCCGAGCTTACGGGTGAGATACTCAAGGTTATCAAGTCTCTTGCGGCGGAGAAAATGACCATGGTCATCGTCACCCACGAAATGGCGTTCGCCCGCGACGTTGCGGACAGGGTCATCTTCATGGATAAGGGCGTTATAGTGGAGCAGGGTCCGCCAGAACAGGTTTTCGGAAATACACAAAACGAGCGCACCAAGCAGTTCCTCAGCAGATATTACAACAACTGATAAAAACAGCGTGTTTGGGGATGCATATAATATGTTTAAAAGGAAAAAAAGCCTGTGTAAAAAGATAATTATTGTTTTATTTATCGCAGCGTTTATAATATACTGGCTCTTTTTTGCATACATTCCAAAGTTTGGGGCGGGAGAAATGGAATCATATGCGATCTCCGAAGAACAGGCTGTCAAAGAATGTCCGGAAGTTGTTATTACAGACTACGACCGTGATTTCATATGTAAAATAATAAACAGTACGGATATTCAATATACACCCGACGGCTATACGGAATTAAAATTAACATCATCGGACAAAGGCTATGAACAGTATTCTTCTCTTCCCGACGTAAGCTATATTGTAAGATTGGGTAAAAGCATGAACAGCTCGTCTCCTCCGAGTGTTTCTGTTCAGTTTGATTATACCGGAACGATATATAGCCGTGATCTTTATATTTCTGTTAAGGAAGACGGATCCGAGCCTTATATCTGCAAATGTATAGGTATTAAACGATTTGATGGGAAGCTTATCGAATCATATTGGAACTTTAACGGTAAATATAAAAAATACGTTTTTAAATATGGCATTATCAATTATATAAAGATTTTTATAAGAGGGATAATGTCGGTATAACCGATAATAAAGTAAAAACGCCATGCAGATGAATTTGCATGGCGTTTTGAATTTTATCCTTTTCTGTGGCGGTCAAAACGGATCTCGGGCATTGTTTCCGAATCGTAATAGTCCTTGCCGGGACGCTGGAAGAATATATCGGGGTCGATAGGCTGCTTGATGCCCTTTTTGGGCGCAGCATCGGCTTCCTCAACTCTTGCGCGGTCAAGCTCGCGGATATTGCGCAGACGTTCCTTTTCCTTGATCTTTTTGTTGACCTCGATGGAAGCTTCTATCTCCTGCTGGAGTTTCTTGAAATCAAATCTTCCGTCGGAGGGGACCTCTTCCACTTCAATGTCTTCCTCAGGCTTGTAATCGCTGCTGTTGTCAAAAATAATATCATCAGCGCCAAATTCTGTTATTACGGGAGCTTCGGGCTCGGGCTCATATTCCTGTACGGGCTCGGCTTTTGGTGAGGAAATGTATTTTTCCACCTCGCGCAGCGCCTTGGTTATCTCCTCGGCGGCTTCGGCAGTATTTTCATGGTGACGGTCGTAGGTCTCTTCGGGCTGCGGCTTGCTTTCATAAGCGGGCTTATTCTCGGGCTCGCGGGCAGCTTCGGGGACAGCAGGCGACGGCTGCTCGTCTGCCGCAGGATATGTATTTGTATTCTCGGGAACGTATTCGCCGTTGTTCTCGGCTTCCTGCTTTGCCTTTTCCGCTTCTGCGGCTGCCTTAGCCTTGGCAAGGTCGCTTACCGCTGTAAGGACGCGCTTGCTGCTCTTGCTGGCAGTGGAGCTTTCGTTGCCCATAAGGTCAAAGTCGAAATCGTCAATGCTGCTTGATATGGGCTCTTCGGTAACAGGCGCAGTATATTGTGCAGGCTCGGGAGCTTGTACGGGCTCGGATACAATATTATCAAAGAACGGGTCAAATGCGACAGGTTCGGGAGCAACAGGTTTAATGGGCTCGGGTTTCGGCTCGGGTATTGGCTCGGGCTTGGGCTCGGGCTTGGGTTCGGGCTTGGGCTCGGGCTTGGGAGGCTCGGGTGCTGCCTGCTTGGCATTCTGTTCCGCAGCCGCAACAGCCACTTCCGTCTTTGTACGCTTGGAGAAAAGCTCAAGATAGCTGTTCTTCTTCGGAGCGGCAGGCTTGGGTATGATAGTCGGCTCGGGAGCAGGCTCTGCTTTGGGAGCAGGTTCAACGGGAGCGGAGCTGTGAATTGGAGGTACATTAAGACGTCTTATCTCGTGGGGCTTCGGCTCGGGTTTTTTCAGGTTAGCAAACGCCGATTCAAGAGAATCCAGCGCGTTTAATTTATCCTTTTCCTCCTGTGTAGGCTCGCCTTTAAGGATATGTGGATCGTCCGCAGGCTGTAATTTTGGCTCGCGCTTCACCGCAGGCTGAACAGGCTTTTCTTCAACAGGAGCAGGCTTGGGAACAGGCACGGGCTGCTTTGCGCCAAGATTTGCGAATGCGTTGTCAAGAGAAGCCAACAGGTCGTCCTTGGGAGGCTCGGGAGCCTTTTCCTCAACGGGAGCAGGCTTGGGAGCGGGCTCGGGTTTCTTTGCACCAAGATTTGCGAATGCGTTGTCAAGAGAAGCCAACAGGTCGTCCTTGGGAGGCTCGGGAGCCTTTTCCTCAACGGGAGCAGGCTTGGGAGCGGGCTCGGGCTGCT
>JBJEQM010000101.1:0-2472 GCA_051881755.1 Oscillospiraceae bacterium | reverse complement strand
ACCCACGGCCTCTGCGTCCCGAACGCAGCGCTCTACCAAACTGAGCCACACCTCGATAGTGCCGATCAAAGCACTATAATATTATACAACATTTGATTTGAAAAGTAAATAGTTTTGGCAAAAAAATTTTTATTTTTTATCGCCGATGTCGGTATAAAGCTGCTCCGCCGCAAGATATACCCGCGACGTGGGACGTTCCAGCAGCTCCTCCGATTCCTCGGAGAGGCTTATCACCCTGTCGGACATCTCCGCCAGCTCTTCGGGGAGCATATCCGCAGTAATGTCGGGTGGCAGGATAATATAGTCGGGGTCAAGCTTGATGATGTCCTCCGCCGTGAGAGTATCGCTTTCGCCCGCCAGATTTTCACCGTAATGGGAGAAAAACTCCCCCTGAAAAGTATTCACCGAAGCCACGCCAAGCTCGGGAGAAATGATGTAGACAAAGCTTTTCAAAAAGCCCTGCTTTTCCTCAAAGGAGGTCTCCAGCGGTTCAAAAGCGCTGTCCGTAATGGCGGACATTTCCTCGTTTTCACCGTAAAAAACGCGGTATATATTGCGGTACAGCTCCTTCAGCTCCTCCGCCGACGACGGCGCAGGGATAATAAGCACCCGCGTACCCGATTCTTCAATGGAGGATATATCCTTTTTTGCAATGGGACTTTGCGACAAAAGCAGCTGAGGCGCTTTGTTTTTTATGGCTTCGATATCGGGATTTGCCGCCGAGCCCAAGGCGTCCAGACTCTTTATCTCATCGGGATAAACGCAGTAAACGCTTCTGCCGATGAGCTTGTCGGTGATACCAAGCTCCGCGATTATCTCGGTGATGGCAGGCGAAATGGACGCGGCAGTCTCGGGGCTGCTGTTAAAAACAAGAGAGCCTACCGTTACGGGATACGGCGAGACCTCCTCCACAACAGCGGCGGTCTCCTCGGGCACTTCTTCCTCGTTTATCTGTGCGCAGGCGGTAAAAATCAGCATGGCAGCCAGCGCCAATATATATAAATACTTTTTCAAAACAATGCTCCGTTCGGAAATATATTATACAAATTTTTGAAGTATATTATCATTATACCATATGTTTTGCCGCAGCGCAAGGCATTAATATTGGAAATTAAAGAAAATATCCGACAGGCGCACCCGTCGGATATTATTATTTCTCCACTTTTAATATCGGATACCCGTCCTGATAAGGCTTTACCATGTCGGGACACTTGTCCGCCTCCGCGAATATCTTATCTGCAAGACCGTCACGGTCAAGCTCCTCCACCAGCTCTTTCAGCGGACGGGCATAAAGCTCGGGACAAATTGACGCTATGGATATTACACGCCGACCGCCCAGCTCCATTATGCGATAAGGCCAGATGCGGCAGTCAAAGGGCTTGCTGTCCTTCAGCATACAGCCCGAGGACTTGTCAAGCATGGGACAGTAGTAAAGCTCGTCGCCGTCCACCGTTTCGGGCTCCATTCTGAAAAGACGGGTCTGTCCCTTTTCCACGAATTTTACATCGGGAAAGCGCTCCCGCACCTCATTGTATACCTCCTCCGTGACAACGGGCGTTTCCCACAGGTCGTACTTATCAAAAATACAGCATATCCTGCACTCTGCGCAGGACTTGCCCGATAATATATTTTTCAGCATAAAAATTCTCCTATCAATGTATATTATACCTTTTTTGCGGCAAAATATCACCAAAATACAAAACGAGGTGTTATTATGAGCGTAAAAAGCTGTACTCCACAGCAGTATGATGAAATGGTAAAAAAAGCGTCGCCAAACTCCAAGAGCGGCATTGATATTCTTAAAGCGTTCCTTATCGGCGGAGCAATATGCTGCGTTGGACAGGCTATCAACAACCTTTTTGCCGCAGGGGGCTTCGATACAAAGACCGCCGCGGGCTGGACCTCCGTCACCCTTGTGCTGATAAGCGCTGTTCTCACGGGACTTGGTCTGTATGAAAAGATCGCCAAGCACGGCGGAGCAGGTACTCTTGTGCCGATCACGGGCTTTGCAAACGCCGTGGTATCTCCTGCGCTGGAGTTCAAGTCCGAGGGCTTTGTGCTGGGTCTGGGCGCCAAAATATTCATCATTTCGGGCCCCGTTATATTATACGGTACTGCGGCTTCGGTGCTGTACGGTCTGATATATTACTTCTTCCTCAGATAATGGCGGATACTGCCGCCGCGGTGATATTATCCCTGCTGCCGTTCTTCTTTGCCAGCTCGATAAGCTTCTCCAGACGCTTTGACAGCCTGCATGGCAGAGACAGTGTCTCCTCCATTTCACCCTTGGTGAGATAATCGGAGAGACCGTCGGTGCAGATAAGAATGATATCGCCCGCCAAAATGCCGCCGTCTATTTCCGTTACGTCTATTTTCGGCTCCTCGTCAACGTTGCCCAGTACGGGAAATATAACGTTGCGGTGAGCGTGGCTGCGCTTTTCCCGTGCGGTTATCTCTCCCTGCTCATAGAGC
>JBJEQM010000100.1:0-9714 GCA_051881755.1 Oscillospiraceae bacterium | reverse complement strand
GTAAACATTTTGGGAGCAACTTTGTTTTGGATAAAATGCACGAAATAACTCCGCGGCAAATTTTTTGTATAGTATAATGAAACAAATTTGAAAAAAATCAAAAAAAGTCCGAAAAATTTGTTGTAGACGGCGATTTCAAGTGATATAATAATATATGGACCGCTGTGGCGGTCTTGTTGAGTTATCTATGCAGACGTATAATATAGATGGAGGTATAAAATGTTTACTAAGGATATAGGAATCGACTTGGGTACTGCGAATACCCTTGTATATATGAGAGGAAAGGGTATTATCATCAGAGAGCCCTCCGTTGTGGCTGTGGATACAAGAACGGACCGCGCAAAGTATGTAGGTCAGGAGGCTAAGGACGTTATCGGACGTACTCCCGGCTCTATCGTTGCGGTCAGACCCCTCAAGGACGGCGTTATCGCAGACTTTGAGATAACCACCACAATGCTTCAGGAATTTATCAGAAAGGCGCTGAAAGGCTCTTTCTTCACAAAGGCGAGAGTTATCATCTGTATCCCCTCAGGCGTTACTGCCGTTGAGCGCCGCGCCGTAAAGGAAGCGGCGGAGAACGCAGGCGCAAAGAGAGTAAACATAATCGAAGAGCCTATGGCTGCGGCTATCGGAGCAGGTCTGCCCGTTTCCGAGCCTCAGGGCTCCATGATAGTCGATATCGGCGGCGGTACATCGGAAGTAGCCGTTATATCCCTCGGCGGCATCGTTACATCACGCTCCGTAAGGATAGCGGGCGACGCATTTGATACCGCCATCATCAACTACATCAAGAGAAAGTACAATCTGCTCATAGGCGAGCGCACGGCGGAAAATGTAAAGATAGCTATCGGCTCTGCATTTCCCATGGAGCAGGAGACCGAAATGGAGATAAAGGGACGCAACCTGCTGAACGGTCTGCCCGAAAATATCCTCGTTACCTCCGCCGAGATAAGAGAGGCGCTTGCCGAGCCCCTCTCCCATGTTATCGAGGCTATCAAGGTAACGCTGGAGAAAACTCCTCCGGAGCTTGCAGCGGATATTATCGATCAGGGTATCACCCTTGCAGGCGGCGGAGCGCTTATCAGAGGTCTTGACAAGCTTATCAACAGGGAAACGGGTATGCCCGTTTATGTTGCGGAAACTCCCCTTGACTGCGTTGCGGACGGTACGGGCAAGGTGCTTGAGGATATCGAGAAGCTTCACGAAGTCCTTAACGACGATTCCAAGTATTATTAAAATTGCAAGGGGCGAGCAGGTATATCGTATATAATTCCTGCCGCCCCATTTTACATTATATATCAGAAAGGAGCATACAGGGTGAAGGACTTTTTCCGCACGACAAAATTCAAGATACTTATCGCCCTGACGGCGGTCATTGTGGGAGTCATGGTATACTCTCTCACAAAGGGCGGCTATGCTTCGGACAGCTCCGCGTTTCTCAGCATAATCTTCGAGCCGCTGCAGAAAGCCTCCGCCGCAATATCCGAAAAGGTGACCTCCTCTCTGGATATGCTTATAAACGCGGAAAAATATTATAACGAAAATGTAGAGCTGAAAAAAAATCTCAACGAGCTTTATAACGATATTATCGACTATGAGCATATAAAAAAGGAAAACGCAGAGCTGAAAGAGCTGCTGGAGCTTAAAGAGAAAAGCGACGGCTATGTTTTCTCCGCTCCCTGCGCGGTCATAGCAAGGACTGCCAACGACCCATACGGCTCATTCACCATTGACAAGGGCAGCGAGGACGGCATCGCGCCATATGACCCCGTTATCACGTCGGAGGGGCTTGTGGGCGTATGCTATGATGTATCGCGGACAACATCGCGGGTGCGCACGCTGTATTCACCCAAGACGGCTGTGGGCGTCAGCGTACTGCGCACAAACGCAAGCGGCATACTGGAGGGCGACTATGAGCTTGTCGCCGACGGCTGCAGCAGAATGAGCTATATCAACAAGACCTCCGACATAAAGGTGGGGGACATTATCATCACCACGGGCAGCGAGACCTTCCCCGCAGGACAGCTTGTGGGTACCGTCACCGAGGTTGGCATGGAGGACAGCGGGCTGTCCAAATATGCCGTGGTAAAGCCTGCCATTGACCCCGGCACACTTACGACTGTATTCGTAGTCACCGACTTCAACGGACAGGGGCAGAATAATGAACATTGACGTAAAGCGTAAAAAGGAAAAACGCAATAAGACCATACGATGGATATTGTATTATCTTATGCTTGTGATAGAATATATTTTTATGACGACGGTGCAGGTAAATATACCGCTGCCGCTGTTTCTGCTGTCCACCGCCATGTGCATATCCGTTGTGGAGGACCCTTTTGACTCCGCCCTGACGGGCTGTGCGGCAGGACTTATGCTGGACGCGGCGGAGGGCACTCTTATGGGCATGAACGGCATACTTATGATGTGGTGCTGTCTCATGTCGTCGCTGCTGTTTTATTTTGTCATGCGGCGGCACTTTTTCAATGTGCTGCTTGTAAACACTGCGGCGGTCTTTATCCAGACGGGCTTCAGGTATCTTTTCTACTACCTTATATGGGGCTATGAGCGCAGCGGCGTTATATATCTGCATGAATTTCTGCCCATTATACTGACCACCGTCGCTTCGGCGGCGCTGATATATCCTTTGGTGCGGTTCATGAACAGGCGGCTTGGTCTTATCCGTGAAAGCTTTATTGAGGAAAAATCCGATGATATTGTTAGAGAATAAGGAGCTGTATGGCGAAAATACTTGAAAAAATACGAGCGCTGTTTTTCTTTGTTATAGTGCTGGTCACGCTGGCGGCGTGCGCCGTTGACCTGATGAAAATACAGGTGGTGGACGGCGAAAGCTACAGCGAAAAGGCGAAAAGCACCAGCAGCGCAAAGCAGATGGTCACCGCTCCCAGAGGCGAGATAATCGACGCTTCGGGCGAGGAGATCGTCAGCAACAAGGTGGGCTTCAACGTTATAATAGAAAAGGCGTTCTTCCCCTCGGATAAGCAGGAGATGAACCGTATTATACTGGAGACCGCAAGGATACTGGACGAGGACAAGGTGGAGTGGATAGACACCCTCCCCATTACAATGGAGGAGCCATATGAGTTTCTTCCCGACCGCGACGGCGATATTGCAAAGCTGAGGAAAAATATATCCGTCCAGCCCTATGCGACGGCAGAGGAATGTCTCGAAGCCATGAACGCTCTCTACGAGGTGGACGATAAGTATACAAGCAGGGAAAAGCGCATTATAGTCGGTATACGCTACGAAATGTATATCCGCAGCTTTTCGCTGTCCAACAGATATACCCTTGCGGAGGATATCCCCATGGATACCGTGGTGCGGCTGAAAGAATACGCCTACAACCTCGACGGCATGGATATTGTGGAGGAGCCTATCCGCGTGTACAAATCGGGAGACATCGCGCCTCATATCGTGGGAACTATCGGCTCTATCAACGCAGACGAGTACGAGACACTCAAGGAGGACGGCTATCTTCTCAACGATGTTATCGGCAAGGGCGGCATTGAAAAAGCCATGGAGAGCGAGCTTCGCGGTACTGCGGGCACGAGGACTATCGAGATGCTCAACGGAGTTGTGGTCTCCGACAAGATAACCGAGGAAGCAGTTCCGGGAAACACGGTAAAGCTCACCTATGATATGGATTACCAGAAAAAGGTGCAGCAGATACTGGAAAATCATATTACATGGCTGCAAAATCAGACCTCAGATGAGGCAAAGGGTACGGAAGCCAATGCAGGCGCCGTTGTGGTGACCGACGTCAAAACGGGAGCAATACTTGCGGCGGCGACCTATCCGTCATATGATATAAACGACTACCTTGAAAATTACGCCGCAGTGGCAAACGGGGAAAATCTGCCACTTATCAACCGTGCCACAACGGGATATTACCGTCCCGGCTCTACTTTCAAGACAGTCACCGCCACGGCGGCGCTGAATTACGGCATTATCGACCTGAACACCACCATAAGCTGCAACAAGGTATACACCTACTGGGACGACTACCAGCCGGAATGTACCGGTTGGCACGGCAGGATAAATGTTGTCACAGCCCTTGAAAAATCCTGCAATATCTTCTTCTACGAGGTGGGCAGGCTGATGAATATTGACCGCCTTGCAAAGTATGCGGAATACTACGGCTTTGGTCAGAACACGGGCATTGAGATAGGCGACGGCGCAGGAGTTTTCGCCACCCCCGAGACATTCGCACAGCGCAAGCTGGAATGGCAGGCAGGTCTTGTGGTGCAGGCGGCTATCGGACAGTCCGAGACCAGCGTAACGCCTTTGCAGATGGCTATGCAGGCAAGCACCATTGCCAACAAGGGCATCCGCTATCAGCCTTACCTTGTGGACAGCGTTTACACCTACAATATGGAAGAGCTTGTCCGCCGCACCGAGCCTGTCATCGCGGCGCAGATACCCGACGAGACGGGATATACCTTCGACGCGGTAACTCAGGGCATGAAGCAGGCGGCGGCGTTCGTACCCTACTCATATCCCGCGGTAAAGGATTACTACACCGATTATCTGCTGACAAATCTGCCCGAGGAGGCGGCTATCAAAACAGGTACTCCGCAGATGACCTCCAAGGATGACACAGGCTCCGCGTTTATCGGATTTTATCCTGCCGACGAGCCGGAAATTGCGTTCTCGGGCTTTATCGAGCACGGCGAATACTCCAAGTTTATGATAAGACAGCTTATCGACGCATATTATAATAAGGGATACAAAGTGGCGCTGCCTACGGATAAGCCTCTCACGGAAGAGGAAGCCGCGGCGGCTCTGTCGGGAATTACGGAAAACGGGGCAGTGACCTCCGTTTCCGAGACCGCCGAAACAGCTGTCACGACAGCCGAGGAATAAAAAATATCGGCATATACAAAATTTTCAACATTTTTGTATATGTCGATTTTTATATTTTATGATAATATGATATCACGATGAATTATACAAACTGCACAAAAAATATAAAATGAAAAATGCTGATTTCACAAAATTGTGCAGGATTTGCAGAAAATGCTTTGACATTCCGCAAAAATGTGGTACAATATAAATTAGCTATTAATCGCTTGATGAAAAGCCGATTTTTTTCATCAGGCGGGGTTACTGAAAGGAGTTTTATATGTCTAAAATCATTGCTATCACTTCCGGTAAGGGAGGCACGGGTAAATCCTCTATCTGCGCCGAGCTTGGCTTCGCTCTTGCAAAACAGGGACACAGAACTCTTATTATTGAGCTTGATTTCGGTCTGAGATGCCTTGATATCATGCTTGGCGTAAAGGACGACATAAAATATGACCTTGGTTCTGTTATCAAGGGTGAATGTGATGTTTATCAGGCTACAACGCAGGTCAAGCTGGCTTCCAACCTGAGCATTGTCTGTGCTCCCGAAGATCCTTTTGCAAAGGTCGACGCGGAGACTATAAAGAATATCTGCACCGAAATGAGAAAGTACTACGAATACATAATCGTAGATACCTCGGCAGGTACAAACGAGAGCGTTTTCGACGTTGTTGAGCAGTCCGACCTTATCCTCATCAACACCACTCCGGACCCCATCTGCGTCCGCGACGCAAGAGCTATGTCCGATGAGTTCTATAAGAGAGGCAATAAAAAGCAGCGTCTTATCATCAATAAGGTCGATCCGGATATCTTCAAGGCTGACCTTATCGTCGATCTTGACGCCATTATCGATACCGTAGGCGTACAGCTTATCGGCGTTATCCCCAACGATGACAATATCGTTATCTCTACGGGCAAGGGTATCCCTCTTCCCTCCAACTCCAATGCTTTCAAGGCGTTTGACGCCATTTCCAGACGTATCAAGGGCGAGGACGTTCCTCTCAGCTTCAAGATGCTTCTTCAGTAAAATAAAGACGGCAAACTGCGCCGCATGATATTATAAGAAAGGAATGATTATGATGAATATTGCCCTTATAGCACATGATTCAAAGAAAGAGCTTTTAGTGCAATTCTGCATTGCATACTGTGGTATACTTTCCAAACATAATCTTTGTGCTACGGGTACTACCGGAAAGCTTGTAGCCCAGGCGACGGGACTGAACATTCAGCGCTATCTCAGCGGTTCACAGGGCGGCGACCAGCAGATCTGCGCCCGTATTTCCTGCAACGAGATAGACCTGCTGCTTTTCTTCAGAGATCCGCTTTCCCCGAAGCCGCACGAGCCAAACGAAATGAATTTGCTCCGTCTGTGTGACGTACACAATATCCCGGTGGCGACCAATATTGCTACCGCTGAGGCGCTTATCCACGCGCTGGAGCGCGGAGACCTCGACTGGCGTCAGATACTCAATCCCAACGGCTGACGGATATTTTAGGCGAACAGGCCGCTTCCTGCTTTTGCACGGGAGCGGCTTTTTGCTTTTGATAAAAAATTATATCCGTAAACACTTGACAAAGCCGCCGATTTGCGGTATATTATTAATATATGCTATTGCTGTGACGGAGAGAGTAGCTTTTTTCGCGTATATAGAGAGGGCAGGGACGGTGCAACTGCCTTATGCGGATAATGCGAAGGACACTCCCGAGCTTCCGTGCGACAAAGTGCGGACGTTTCCCGCGTTAAGGGATAATGAGGACGGAATTATCCGTCAAATCAGGGTGGCACCGCGATGTTACAGTCGTCCCTTGTTATGCAAGGAACGGCTTTTTTATTTTTTATGAAAGGAATGAGTATCAATGGAATTGATAGCACAAAGACCAAACGGAACCAAGGACGTTGCTCCCACGGAGGTCTACAAGTGGCATACCATTGAAAGGGTAGCAGCCGAGACCGCCGAATGCTGCGGCTTTAAAGAGATACGTTTCCCCACCTTTGAAAATACCGCGCTGTTCAAAAGAAGCGTTGGAGATACCACCGACGTTGTGCAGAAAGAAATGTACACAGTTACCGCCAAAAGCCGCGATAACGGCAAGGACAGCGGAGAATACACCCTCCGTCCCGAGGGCACGGCAGGCGCCGCGAGAGCGGTGGTGGAGAACGGTCTCCTTAACAGCGCTCTGCCTTTGAAGGTATATTATATCATATCCTGCTTCCGCCACGAAAAAGTGCAGAAGGGCAGGCTCCGCGAGTTCCACCAGTTCGGCGCGGAGATGTACGGAAGCGCCGACGCGGGCGCGGACGCGGAAGTTATCGCCATGGTAGACAAGATACTGAGCAGGCTGGGTATCGACAACGTGGAGCTTATGATAAACTCCATAGGCTGTCCCAAGTGCCGCGCGGAGTATCACAAGGCGCTGAAAGAATACTTCGGCGCAAAAAAGGACGAGCTTTGTCCCACCTGCCTTGACAGACTGGAAAGAAACCCCATGCGTATTCTGGACTGCAAAAGCCCTATCTGTCAGGATATAGCAAAGGATGCGCCAATTATACTGGATTACCTCTGCGAGGACTGCTCGGCGCACTTTGAAAAGCTGAAAAGGCTGCTGGGTGAAATGGGTATTGCATATACCGTTGACCCTCACATTGTAAGAGGTCTGGATTATTATACAAAGACCGTGTTCGAGTTCGTTACCAAGGATATCGGCGCACAGGGTACAGTATGCGGCGGCGGACGTTACGACGGTCTTATCGAGCAGATAGGCGGAGACCCCACGCCTGCCCTCGGCTTTGCCATGGGTATCGAAAGGCTTATCCTTACCATGGAGAGCAAGAAAGCTGAGTTTGCTCCCGATAAAAAGTGTGATCTGTATATTGCCTCCATGGGCGAGGCGGCGCAGACAAAGGCGGCGGTTTTTGCCGACAGACTGCGTTCCGAGGGATATTTCGTGGAGTTTGATACCATGAACAGAGGTATCAAGTCGCAGATGAAGTATGCCAACAAGATAGGCGCGACCTTTACCATGGTGCTGGGCGACAACGAGCTGGAAGCAGGCAGCGCCAAGCTGAAAAACATGGAGACGGGCGAGGAGAGCGGTATCACTCTCGGTGACGGCTTCATCGACGCGTTCTCCAACAGTATCGTGGCGGAGATGTTCAAAAATGAGGATTTTGCAAAGGATTTAATGTGAGCCATCCAATAAGAAAGCGGCTACGATTAGCGCAATATGATTATTCTCAATGCGGCGCATATTTTATAACAATTTGCACACAGGATAGGGAATGCCTATTCGGTAACGTAGGGGCGGATTCTATATCCGCCCGAATGGTGGCACGCATTTTTGAAGAAACGATTCTACAGTATAAAGATGTATATTGTTCCAATTACGTTGTAATGCCTAATCATTTTCATGCAATAATCATCATTGAGAGAGATATGGCAGAAGGTGACGGGGCGGATATAGAATCCGCCCCTACGATTTCTGATATAATTCAAGATTTTAAACGGCATTCAACCATAGAATATATAAAATTGGTAAATAGCGGAGCTGCGCCGCCGTTTAACAAAAAGGTTTGGCAGCGGTCGTTTCATGATCATATCATAAGAAATGATAAGGATTATCAAAAGATTTATGAGTATATTACCAATAATCCTTTCACATGGGAGTCAGATTGCTTTAGATAATCATAAAATAATGAATGATATAATACTTGAAAGGAAGTAATTTTATGGCAGACACAATGGCGGGTCTTCACCGCACACATTACTGCGGTGAGGTGATCAACGCAGGAGAGACCGTGACCGTAGGCGGTTACGTTGACACGGTGCGCAACAAGGGCGGCATTATTTTTATCGTCCTCCGCGACAGAACGGGCATTGTACAGCTCACATTCAACGATACCACGGACAAGGCTGTGTTCGATAAGGCGGCGTCCTGTCACTCGGAGTACGTTGTAATGGCAAAGGGCGAGGTGCGTGAGCGCGAGAGCATCAACGAGAAGATAGCAACGGGCAGGGTAGAGATATTCGTAGACGACCTGCGCATACTTGCAAAGGCGCAGACCCCTCCCTTTGAAATCGTGGACAACACCAACACCAATGAGGAGCTTCGTCTGAAATACCGCTACCTCGACCTGAGAAGAAAGAAGCTTCAGGATAACATTATCAAGAGAAGCAAAATTGCCAAGGTGGCAAGAGACTACTTTGCGGAGAACGGCTTTATTGAGATAGAAACACCCATGATGATAAAGTCCACTCCCGAGGGCGCAAGAGACTACCTTGTACCCTCCAGAGTACACCCCGGCAATTTCTACGCGCTGCCCCAGTCTCCGCAGATATACAAGCAGCTGCTTATGATAGCCGGCTTTGACAGGTATATCCAGCTGGCGCGCTGCTTCCGCGACGAGGATCTCCGCGCCGACAGACAGCCCGAGTTCACACAGATCGACCTTGAAATGTCCTTTGTTGACGTTGATGATATCATGAACATGGCGGAGGGCTTTATCAAGCGCGAGTTTGAGGAGGTCATGGGCATTGACATTCCCACTCCGCTGCCAAGATTAACATATACCGACGCCATGAACCGCTACGGCTCGGACAAGCCCGATACCCGTTTCGGCATGGAGATAAACGATATTTCCGATATGGTGAAGAGCTGCGGCTTCGGCGTGTTCACCTCCGCTATCGAGGCGGGCGGCTCCGTAAGGGCTATCGTTGCAAAGAACGCCGCTTCCGTCCTGACCCGTAAGGAGATAGACAAGCTGACGGAATATGTAAGAGGTATCGGCGCAAAAGGTCTGGCGTATGTGCGCTGGGTAGACGACGCGCCAAGCTGCTCCTTTGCAAAGTTTATGGG
>JBJEQM010000099.1:0-9723 GCA_051881755.1 Oscillospiraceae bacterium | reverse complement strand
ATTATAGCTGCGGATATTGTCTGCGTTCAAAGCCAAAAGGCAGACAACCGCATATTACTATTGTAATATTTTTCTGACTGGTTGTCAACCGTTTATTTCAGTTTTCTGCTTAATAAACAAAAAATTTTTTTGCCGCGTTAAAGCAGAAAAGGATAATGTGTAAAATTATGGAATCATACCATATTATATACAAAAGAGAGGTTTTATATTTATGAGCAAGAATGTATTTTTATTTTCGGGACAGGGCTCCCAGTATCAGGGAATGGGCAAAGAGCTTTGCGGCATTTATCCGCAGATAAAGCTTATGTACGAGCAGGCAAGCGATATATTGGGCTTCGACCTTGCGGACAAGTCGTGGAACGCGGAGGAGAGCGAGCTGGCGCAGACGGTCATTTCCCAGCCTGCTATCATGATGACCTCCCTTGCGGCGCTGGAGGCAATGAAGATAAACAATATCGGTTTTTCCGCCGTTGCGGGACATTCCCTCGGCGAATATGCGGCTATGGTGGCTTCGGGCGTGCTCAGCTTTGAGGACGGCTTCAAGGTTATCAAGGCGAGAGCGGCGGCTATGCAGAGGGCGGCGGAAAATCAGCACGGCGTAATGTGCGCGGTAATGGGACAGTCCCCCGAGGACATTGAGAAGATATGCGCTTCCGTGGAGGGTTACGTTGTGCCCGTAAACTACAACTCTGCGGCGCAGACGGTCATCGCGGGCGAGCCCGAGGCTGTTGAGGCTGCTATAGCGAAATTTGCCGAGATTGGCGCAAAGACAATAAAGCTCAACGTTTCCGCGGCGTTCCACTCCAAGCTCATGCAGCCTGCGGCGGAGGAATTCGAGGCGGCTCTGAAGCAGATGGATATTACCTTTAACAAGCCGCTGGTACAGTTCTTCTCCAACCTTTACGGCGCGGAGATGCCCGACTTTGACAATATGCCCGAAAAGCTTGCCAAGCATATCGTATCTCCCGTAAAATTCACCTCCGAGCTGGCTATCATGCAGGAGCAGGGCTTTGAGAATTTTGTGGAACTGGGTCCCAACAAGGTGCTGACGGGTCTTGTAAAAAAGACATTAAAGGGCGTCAATGCCATGAATGTGGAGAACGAGAAAACTCTGGAAAAGGCTTTGGAAGCGCTGAAAAATTAATTTTATAACGCCGTTATAGGGCGGATATGGAATCCGCCCCTACGGAATGTGCTGTAATTATATATTGTCAATGCAAAAGGGTGTGTGTTATGAAAAAGCGCATTTTGATTGTCGCCGCGGCTCTGCTGCTATGCGGCTGTAATGCTGCTCCGGAAGATACTTCCCTGTTGTCGGGCAATATAACGCTGACGGAGGGTACTTCGTCGGATTTTACTCCGTCGGATACAACGTCCGAAACGGCTGTATCGGAAACAACGACGTTTGTCACAACATCGGAAACCGCCGAAAATGTGACCGAACCTGCCGAAATATCCGAGGAGCAGGCGCGGCTTGAAGCGCTCATTGACGAGAGAGCGGGCGGTGAAAATGCAGGAGAAGTATGTCTGCCCGTGTTTGGCGACTTTGACGGCGACGGCAAGGGTGAGCTTATTGCAATATACGGCGAGACCGACGAGAAATGGGGCGACACCGAGGGCGAGGTCTGGTTTGCAAGCGGCAATGAGGCGTACAGGCTTTTCGGCAGATACAGATACCTTGCGCCGAAGATAGTGACCTCCATGGGCAGGACATTTATAAAGGCAGAGGCTTGCAGCGTGAGCGACAGCTGTTCACTGTACGCGGAGCTGAAAAACAGCCGCGCCGAGCAAATGCAGCTGTCCGTTATGCAGGGGCTTTATCCCGACGGTGAGTACGGCGACTTTACTTACGCGCACAGCACCTACGATATGAGCGCTATATATGATGACAACGGCACACCCTCTTTTACGGGTCATACATGGAAAACCTACCGGGCGTATCTTGACGGTGACAATATCTGCGATTACGGCGGCAGAAAAATTGACGAGGACGAGCTGCTCCAATATGAGGGCGCAAGTGATGTGATACAATATATTGAGGAGCAGGGCGGCACAAAAATTGAGCCTGTAAAATACAGCAACGGATTTATAGCGGTAAATTATACCGTGCCGTATTCCAATGAGGACGAGAGCTTTTATTTCCGCCTGCTGAAATATCGTGACGGCGCTGTTTATGATGTAACGGGGCTGTACGGCGATATTGACGAGGACAGGGGAATATACCAAGCTATGGAATCCTACGGCGGCTTTGACAGGCTGTCCGAGCTGATATATGATACCGTGTCGGGCGGCGAGGACGACAGGATATGCGGACGCGCTTACGGCGACTTTGACGGTGACGGCGAGGGTGAGCTTTTTGCCGTATACGGCAGCGGGAATCACGGCAGGCTGTACTTTGCAAACGATAACGGTGTATCTATGATAGGCGAGGAGGGTTACTGGACCTCTCCCGAGATAGTCACGGTGGAGGGCGTTTCGCTGATATACACCGAGCGCTTGTACGATACCAACAGCGTATCCTGCTATTTCCAAGTAAAGGACGGCGTACCCTACCGCGTGGAGACCTACGGCTTATCGGAGCTGCGTCCCGCCGCGGAGGAGGGCGATTTTGCCGCATACCATACAACATACGACATATACAACGACAAGGTGGGCGGCTCGTTAAAGCCATACTGGTTTTACGCGGTCAACAACAGCGGCGAAATACGCTTTATGGAGTACCACGCCGTTTTGCGATATACCGAGGATATTGACGGTTTTATCACGGACGCTGCCGAGGAGTTTGGCTGCGATATAAAGCCGTATATCGACGAAACTGCCGAATGGGGCGAGATAGACAGCCTTATAAAGCGCAGCGGCATCGGTATTATCAACATAAATTATACCGTTGACGGCAAGCGGCGTTATCGCTCCCTTAAACTGCGTGACGGCGAGGTGTACGACATAACTCCCGAAAACAATGCGGGGCATTATGTTGCTATGGTGACCGCAAATTATATTCTTGATTATAAAATGATGTGAGGAATGATACAAATGGAAAAATATGCAATTTTGGGCTATCCGCTGAAACACACAATGTCCCCTCCCATACACAAGCGTTTGTTTGAGCTGGAGGGCAAGGACGGCGTTGAGTATGAGATCTGCGAGACCGCACCCGAGGAACTGGCGGAGCGCGCGGAGTATCTCAACTCCATTGGCGGATATAATATCACCATACCGTTCAAGGTGGATATTATAAAGTATCTGGACGGTCTGGACGCGTCGGCGGAGCGGTATAATTCCGTAAACTGCGTTGTAAACCGTGACGGCAAAAATATCGGATATAATACCGACTGCTACGGTTTCCTGCGCGCGCTGGAGGCGGAGGGTGCAAAGCTTGACGGCAGGGTATTGCAGCTTGGCTGCGGCGGCGTGGGACGTATGATGGCTATTGAAGCTATACTTCACGGCGCGGAGCTGACGGTTGCGGTTCTCCCCGGCTTTGAGGATACCGCTCAGGCGGCAATCGACGAGCTGCGAAAGCATGGTGCAAGCGAGGACGATATTGCCCGTTTCCACATTGTACATACGGACGAGATAGACGGGGACTTCGACCTGCTTGTCAATGCTACGCCCGTGGGGATGTTCCCGAAGACAGACAACTGTCCCGTGCCCGAGGAGGTCATCAAGCGGTGCGGCTGTGTATTCGACGCCATATACAATCCCGACAAGACCAAGCTTATGCTCCTTGCGGAGAAAAACGGCGTAAAGGCTATCGGCGGCATGGCTATGCTTGTTTGGCAGGCTGTGGTTGCGCACGAGATATGGAGCGGCGCAAAGTATAACGCCGATGATATTGCGGCGCTTATTGCCGATATGAGGGCGGCGCTGAACAAATAACGCAAAGGTTACGGTAAATTAAAATGATAAAAAAACAGGATAAGTCAGGTCGTTTTCCAGAGCTTTTACTGTGCGCTGGCGCTCATGGGATTTTTATGCAGCGTGGGTCTGTTTCAGGCAAAATTTTATGGGAATTTTTATGTGTACTTTACAAATCTCTCCAATTATATCTGCGCGGCGGTCATGCTGGCAGAGCTTATACAAAGTACAAAGGCGGCGCAAAAGGGCGAAAGCGGCTTTGCGTCTGCGCTGCCTGTGCTGAAATTTTTCGGCGCGGTAATGATAACCATAACCTTTGTTGTGTTTAATTTCCTGCTGGCAAAGGGCCGTCCCATTGAGAAAAATCTCACGGTATCGAGCATTATGTTTCATCAGGTTTTGCCTGTGATGTACATTATCGACTGGGTGCTGTTCTATGAGCATAAAAAGGTAAAATGGCATACTCCGCTGCTGTCGCTGGTGATACCCTTGATATATGCTATATTCATTTTTATCCGCGCGGAGATAATGCACCGCGAGGGCGAGCTGGTGTACCCTTACTTCTTCCTTGATGTCAACACGCTTGGCTGGGGCGGCGTCGGGGTATGGATAGCGGTACTTATTGCCGGATTTATTGCTGTGGGATATATTTTCTTTATGATAGACAAAATGATAAAGCCAAAAAACGACATGGAATGATATGAAAGGAGCAAGGGCATGAACCTTAAAGCTAAAATGCTTATGCGTGCAAAAGCCATAAGCGTATGGTGGGGAATATATCTTATACTCGGCTGCTGCGCGGGCTTCAGCCTTAAGGTGCTGTGGGGCTTTCTGTTCGTTTCGGGCGGCGCGGATAAATTTGACGTTGGTGTGTTTGTGCCGCTGATTATTGCGGGCTCCTTTATATTGGCTGTGCTGTCGTACATTATAAGTCTTGGGGTACAAAACGCTCCGCGGCGCAGTCTGGTGCGAAAGCTCAATGCCATTATAGCCAAAGACGGTATCTGCCGTGAATATACCGACCTGCTGACGTTGAACTGCCGCGGCGATATGAAAAATCAATGTCTTTCGGAGCTTGCCTTTGCGTATACGGCGAACGGAGATCATGATTCAGCAAAAAACACGCTGGGTCAGGTGGACGTTGTAAGTGTGCTTGATATTGCCCGGAGCACGGGAGATTACTGCACGGCGGCGTATTATTACTCGGCGGCGGTACTGACATATCTTGCTTCGGAAGAGCGCGGTCAGGCGGACGAAGCATATGAAAACGGAAAATTCTACATTGAAGCGCTGGAAAAAGATGAATTTACCGTATGGACAAAGGCGGTATATCTATTGTCCGCAAAGGGAAAGGACGCGGCGGAGGTCTTTGCAGACAGCATACGCCGCAAAAGGCTGAGCCGCTGTAAAAGCAGACTGAAAGGCTGTTCCGCCTGCGTTATGAAGGCCCATGTACTCAATGCCATTGGCAGACGAGACGAAGCGGAAGCAGCCGCGCATCGGGCGGCGGAATGTACTGTTTCAAAGGAAGCTGAGAGACGCGTCGGGGAGATACTGCGCGGACTGAACGCTCCTGCCGAAGCGCAAAGCACATGACCGCGCAGCGCGGCGGAAAAGTTACAGGTTCTTAATCAATGTGCAGACAAAAAATCTGCGCAAAATCCATATAAAAAAGCTGAAGCTTCTGCTTGATTTTTTCTACACATTAAGAATTAGTATAATATAGCATAATATCCCATATATTCTTTATCCCAAGGCGGTTTAACGCATATTTTCGGCGTTAAACCGCCTTTCTTTACAATTTATTAATATATTGACGGATAAAATATGTTACAATACTAAAGTATATTATCGGATTGTGATAACGCCGTATTTATTCGGCGTGGAAAGGGTTGATCTAATGGGATTTTTTGATAATGCCGACGTACCCGTGCTGGTTGCATTTGCGGTGTATCTGCTGATGATGCTGGGTATCGGCTTCTATTTCACCAACAAGAGCAAGAAAATGAGCGATTATTTCCTTGCGGGACGAGGACTTAACAGCTGGGTAACGGCAATGTCCGCGCAGGCGTCCGACATGAGCGGCTGGCTGCTGATGGGACTTCCCGGTGCGGCTTATGCGTCCGGTATGGGCAACTACTGGATCGCTATCGGTCTTGCCATAGGCACCATACTTAACTGGGCATTCGTTGCAAAGCCGCTTCGCCGCTTCACCGAGGCTGCGGGAGATTCCATCACTATCCCTCAGTACCTCCAGAACCGCTTCAAGGCAAACAGTCCCGTTGTACGTCTTGTGTGCGCGGCGGTAATTTTCATTTTCTTCTTGGTATATACTACTTCCGCGTTCGTATCGGGCGGCAAGCTTTTTCAGGTCGTATTCAATATTGATACAACAAATGTGACCTACACAAAAATGGCGGTAATTATCTCCGCGGTCATCATTGTAGCGTATACATTCCTCGGCGGCTTTAATGCGGTTGCTTGGACAGACCTTATACAGGGTCTGCTTATGATAATGGCTATCGTGGCGCTGCCTATCGCACTTATCAGCTCCATTCAGAATTTCTCTCCCGAGATGATAGCGGAGACCGCAAAGCTTGGCAGCGACGATACCACAGGCTATGCTTCACTTTTCGCGGGACATTCCGCCAACAGCATTATAAGCGACCTTGCGTGGGCACTCGGTTACTTCGGTATGCCCCATATCCTTGTCCGCTTTATGGCTATCAAGGACGCAAAGAGCGTAAAGAAGTCCGCCATAATTGCTATCGTTTGGGTTATAATCTCCCTTGCGGCGGCGGTGCTTATCGGTATTCTGGGCAGAGTTTACTTTGAGAGAACGGTGGGACAGAACCTCACCGCAGCGGAATATGAGCTTGTATTCATCATGGCGGTGAAGCATATGTTCCCCAGCGCGCTGGCAGGCGTGTTCCTCTCGGCGGTGCTTGCGTCCATTATGAGTACGGCGGACAGCCAGCTGCTTGTAACGGCTTCTGCGGTGGTAAACGACTTTTTCAAGGTCATCGTGAAGAAGGAAGTTTCCGACAAGGCTCTTATGTGGATAAGCCGCGGCACCGTTATGGTAGTTTCCGTTATCGCTTGTATCCTCGCCCTTGACCCCAAGGATTCTATCATGGGTATCGTATCAAACGCATGGGCAGGCTTCGGCGCGGCGTTCGGTCCGGCGATACTGCTCTCCCTCTACTGGAAGCGCCTTACACTTAAAGGCACGGTGGCAGGTATCATCGGCGGCGCGGGTACCGTTCTGCTGTGGGACAATATCCTGCATCTGGGCGGTGTGATGTATTCTATCGTGCCGGGATTTGTGGTATCCATCATACTCACCGTTGTGGTATCGCTTATCGACAAGGAGCCGTCGGACGAGGTAAAGAAGCTGTTCGACGAGGCTGCGGCAAAGCAGAAGTAATAATTTATATTAATATAGTATATGGCATAATTCCCGGGGACGTAATTTTATCCCCGGGATTTTTCAAAGGAAGCGCAGAAACATGAATAAGGATCTTACGGTCGGCACCCCGGGAAAGGTGCTTATCGGCTTTACAATACCGCTGTTCATCAGCGTTATATTTCAGCAGCTCTACAATATCGCCGACAGCGTTATTGCGGGAAAATACGCGGGCGAGGACGCTCTTGCCGCTATCGGCGCAAGCTACCCCGTGACCATGATATTCATGGCGGTGGCTATCGGCTGTCAGATAGGCTGCTCGGTGGTCATAAGCCGTGATTTCGGCTCGGGAGACATACGTCAGACCAAAACCGCTATATCCACCTCGCTTATATCGGGACTTGCGCTGTCGGCGGCGCTTACGCTGGCAGGCGTGCTGTTCAGCAGTCAGCTTATGTCCCTTGTAAACACCCCCGACAATATTTTTGCCGACGGCAATACATACCTGAAAATATACACAGGCGGCTTTGTGTTCCTGTTTATATACAACGTCGCAACGGGTATCTTCAACAGTCTCGGGGACAGCAAAACGCCCTTGTTTCTGCTTATAGGCTCGTCGGTGGGTAACGTTATACTGGATATTATCTTCGTGGCGGTCATGCAGGGCGGCGTTGCAGGCGCGGCATGGGCGACATTTATCGCGCAGGGCGCGGCGTGTGTGCTTGCGGTTATCATACTTGCGGCGCGTATGCACGGCATGAAAACGGAGCAGCCTGCTGAGAAATTCAGCAAAGCGGCGCTGAAAGACATATGCTCCGTGGCGCTGCCGAGCGTTATGCAGCAGAGCTTTATATCCATCGGCAATATGTTTATACAGTATCTTGTAAACGGCTATGGTTCGTCGGTCATTGCGGGATATTCCGCCGCCATAAAGCTGAACACATTTGCCGTGACCAGCTTTACGACGCTGGGCAACGGCATATCAAGCTTCACCGCACAAAACATGGGCGCAGGCAAAATGAAGCGGGTCAAGGAGGGCTTCCGCTCGGGTATGATATTTGCTCTGTGCGTTGCGGCAGGCTTTTTCCTTATATACTTTATCTTAGGACGGCATCTGCTGGGGCTGTTCATGAACGAGGAAAGCTCCGTCCTTGCTTCGGACACGGGCGTTGAGTTCCTGCGTATCGTATCGCCCTTTTACTTTGCGGTATGCTCCAAGCTTATCTTCGACGGAGTGCTGCGCGGCAGCGAAAGCATGGGATATTTTATGGTGACCACCTTTACCGACCTTATTCTCCGCGTGGTGCTGGCGTTTATATTCACAAATTTCTGGGGCACTGCCGGCATATGGCTTGCATGGCCCGTAAGCTGGACCATCGCTTCTGTCATGTCGGGCACGTTTTATAAAAAGGACGTATGGGTCAAGTAGAATATGAAAAGCAGTAAAAAGTGAATAGTGAATGGTATGGGCAGATTCTATATCCGCCCATATTATATTTGCTGACTTTGGAAATGAATGTATATCCTCCCGATTTGCGGTTATCCTACTAATATCAATATACGGGAGGAATTGCAGATGTCAAAAAGCAAAGCAATCATAGAGCAGGTCATCGGCAGAGAGATAATCGATTCAAGAGGAAATCCCACGGTGGAGGCGGAGGTAGTTCTCTCCGACGGCACCGTCGGTACGGGAGCCGCTCCCAGCGGAGCAAGTACGGGCGCATACGAAGCGCATGAGCTTCGCGACGGCGGCGGACGTTATATGGGCAAGGGCGTGCAGAAAGCGGTAAACAATATAAACACTACCCTCAATACCACACTGAAGGGTCTGGACGCTTCGCGCACGTCGCTGGTGGACGCGGCGCTTATCAGCGCAGACGGTACGGATAACAAGTCCAAGATTGGCGCGAATGCCATGCTGGCGGTGTCCCTTGCCGCCGCGGACGCTGCCGCAAAGTATTACAATATGCCGCTGTACCGCTTTATGGGCGGCGTAAACGGCTGTATGCTGCCGCTGCCCATGATGAATATTCTCAACGGCGGCGCTCATGCGGCGAACAATCTGGATGTGCAGGAGTTTATGATAATCCCCAAAAGCGCGGAAAGCTTCCGCGACGGTCTGCGTATGTGCGCGGAGGTATATCACAGTCTGGCGGCTATATTGAAGCAGAAAGGGCTGTCTACCGCCGTTGGCGACGAGGGCGGCTTTGCTCCCAATCTTGACGGCGAGGAGCAGGCTATCGAGCTTATAATGGAAGCCGTGGAGCGTGCAAATTATCGTCCCCGTGAGGATTTTGTACTGGCGCTGGACGCCGCCGCAAGCGAGTGGAAGTCGGAGCGGGGATATCTGCTGCCGAAAAAGCGCGAGTCACGCAGCAGCACGGAGCTTATCTCCGAGTGGAAGAGCCTTTGCAGCAAGTACCCTATTGTGTCCATTGAAGACCCTCTTGATGAGGAGG
>JBJEQM010000098.1:0-2487 GCA_051881755.1 Oscillospiraceae bacterium | reverse complement strand
TCGCCACGCTGCCTGTGGAGGATATGAACCTGCCGCTGCTGACGGGTATCATACCCATAATCACTCTTGCAAGTCTGGACGTGTTAATGTCGTGGCTGGGTGTGAAGTCTCGCCGTCTGCGCAAGCTGACCTGCGGAATGCCTGCGGTGATAATAAGCAACGGCGTTATCGATCAAGCCAAAATGAAAGAGATACGCTTCACCGCCGACGATCTTATGGAGGCGCTCCACAGCAAGGATATTTTCGATATAAGCGAGGTACAGTTTGCCGTTGTGGAGACTACGGGCGCGGTATCTGTATATCAGAAATATCCATACCGTACGGTCTCCAATCGGGATATGAAAAACAAGGGCGAAAGTTCCGACCCGCCCGAGATAGTCATTGACGACGGCACGTTCGCCGATGAAGCCATTAAGCGGATAAATACGGATAAGGAAAAAATAAAAGCCGTACTTGACAAGGAAAAGATACGGCTCAAAGATGTATTTATTATGACAATGGACAGCGGCGGAAAATATTCCGTTATAAAAAAGGAGCGCTCAAAATGAAAAGACCCATAATTGCCGCCGCCGCTCTGGTGATAATTATAATATATTCCGTTTCGGCGGTAATGCTTATAAAAAAGGAAAACAGCAGGCTGGAAGACGTTCTTGACGTGATACAGACCTGCTGTGAAAATAACGATATGGAAGCCGCCGCCGAAAACGCGGCTGTACTTGAGGAGCTTTGGTACGATTACCGCAGAATAATGTCCATTGCGGTAAACGACGACAGGCTCACCGAGCTTGGTACGGCTATCGCCAAGGTGCGGCCGTACGCCGAGGAGGCAAACGACGAGCTTGAAGCGGAGCTGGAAAGCATACGCCGTCAGCTGGATATGATATATAAATCGGAAATTCCGCTGATATATAATATCCTGTAACTATCTGCGCTTCAAGTCCACGCAGACGATTATCATTTCATTCTCGCTGTTGTAAAAATGCGATGATATGGTCTTACAGCTTTTGCCCGTTGCGCCTGAAATATACCAGCCCGAAATGAACGGGTCCTCTATCTGTTCCTTTATGGCGTAGAAATAATTTTTTATATCATGGTTCACGCCGATTATGGCAGGCTGATATCCCGCCAGAATTTCCGTGTCGGGGCTCATTACGGTATCGGTTATCTGGAAGCCCTTGCTGTTTATAAGGAATGCGCACTCTATCTCGCTGTGCTCGTTGATATAATTTGTCAGCTCGGCATTATATTTCTGCGGCTCAATGCCCGTGAGACGGTTTATAAGGTCGTATATAATGCGCTTGTAGGTCTCTATCTTTACGTTTACAACGGTGGGATTTTTCTTCATGCTGAGATTGAGCTTCAATGCGGCGTCCTCTAAGCGCAGACGCGCTTCGTTGGAGTAAAGATAATTGAACTGCTCGGGCTTGGAAAAGTAAAAGCCCTGAAAATAGTCCACTCCCATAAGCATACAGGTCAGCACCTCGTCAACGGTCTCAACGCCCTCGGCGACGGTCATGGCGCCTATCTGCTTGGCGGTGTTGATAAGAGATTTGAAAACCTCCTGATTGTACAAATTTGTATCGATATTTGACACGATGGCGCGGTCTATCTTGATTATATCGGGATTGATAAGCATTATCCTGTTCTGAACGTCAAAGCCAGAGCTTACATTATCAAGGGCGATAAGGAAACCGTTGGAACGGTAAAAATCCGCAAACATGAGCAGATCGTATGTATCCTTGACGTTAGACTCATTCAGTTCGATAACGATATTTTCGGGGGAGATATTATTTTCAGATGCGGTTTTCAGTATCTCGCCGTTGCCCGGTACAACGTCGTTGAGCACCGATGTTTCAAAGTTTACAAACAGCGTGGGAGCGACGGTCTCCTTGGCAAAGGCGCTCATTGCCTTTTCGCGGCAGAGACGGTCTACTTTCAGCACACAGTCGTTTTCCTTGGCATATTTAAAGAGAAAGTACGGGGAAATTACCTCTCCGTGATAATCGCCGCGGGCAAGTGCTTCGAGACCGATGACCTTTTTGGTATTGAGTGAATAAATTGGCTGAAATTCAACGTAAATATCCTTATTATCTATGACCTCGCGAATTTTATCTGCGGTAATATTCATAACAAAAAACTCCGGTAATTTTAATTATCAAGCTTTGATCTGACGGAATCATAAATGCCGTATAGCTGCTGTACACCGTTTTCAAGGAAAAAATAGTGCGCAATATACGGGATAAGCAGCGCAAGCATAAGCAATGTGACCAGCAGCATTGCTGCAATATCAGATATGAAAAATATTATCAGGCTCAGGAAAAGCAGTACGGCGAAAAGCATGGTAACAAGCAGATGTATCAGCCGTTCATGCTGCATAAAGGATATTTTTATCAGCAGCTCCTGTTCAAGCTTTTTAAAGTCTGTGCTTTCGTCTTCAAGCATATCGAGTACATACTGAATATAGGTGCTGAAATATTTTTTCATGAG
>JBJEQM010000097.1:0-2488 GCA_051881755.1 Oscillospiraceae bacterium | reverse complement strand
TTACATTTTATACACTAATGGCGGAATACAAGCTATACCCCATGAATATAGATAGAGAGACAGCAAAAAAGCGTTGAATACCAAATCAAGGAGGACTTTTCATGGAGTTTAAGCTGAATAAAGAGGAGATACTGACGGCGGAAACTATATTGAGCACCGTTCAGGAGCAGTCGGTGGAGCTTGATTATGTTCTGCCCGATTATTATCCGGAGATATTCAAGATAATCAAGTGTATCGTAACGCCCCGTGCGGCGTCCTACAGCCTGAACGGAAACAAGCTTACATATGATATTTCCGTTTCTGTAAAGGTACTTTACTGTGCAGAGGGCAGCAGCGCCGTCAAGGTGGTGGAACAGAAGCTGATGTATACCAAAACGGCGGAGACAGGCAGAACGGGTGAAAATCCCAACGTTTGCATCAGTATGCGCACCGACTATATAAACTGCCGCGCCGTAAATCAGCGCAGAATAGATATCCGCGGCGCTGTTTCGGCAGAGATACTCGTCACCGACGTAAGCAAGAGCGAGCTTATTTCCGACGCTTTCGGCATGAACGTCTGTGTAAAAAAGATACCCGTATCATATCCGGTCAACAGGCTGTTTACAACAAAGCAGATATCCGTTGCGGAGGATTTGGAGCTGGGAATGTCAAAGCCGTCCATAGACAGTATTATATTTTTTGACGCGGCGGTATCTTCCACCGATAAAAAGGTCATCGCAAACAAAATGGTCGCCAAGGGAGAGCTTTGCATCAATATGCTGTATACCTACAGCGACGGCGACAACACGGGCATCGAGCCAATGCAGTTTACGCTGCCGTTCTCCCAGATAGTTGACTTCGACGGCGTTGATGAGCGCTTCGACTGCTTCGTTGACGCGGATATACTCTCCTGTGAAGCCGAGCCAAAGGCGGACGGCGATGGGAATACCAAGATCGTGGAGTGCAATATATCCCTTATGATAAAATGCTCCGCATACAGGACGGCTTCCGTTGAGCTTGCCGTTGACGAATACTCCACCGAATATGCCAGCAATCACACCGTCAGCACGGTAAAGATAGAGTCCATGCCGCAGTATATCAACTACTCGGGCATTATCCGCACCTCCGTAGATACGGGTGAAGCTATCGACTGTGTATACTGTGCAAGGTGCGGTATAAAAAATTATACGGCGTCATATGACAGCGAAAACGGCGGCATAAGGCTGGACGGAACTGCTGCTTACACTGTAATTGTCCGCGGAGAGGACGGAATGGCTGCTTCACATGACAAGGAAGATACCTTTACAGTAAATATCCCGTCAGATGAGTTGTCGGAAAGCTGCAATATAGCTGTAAAGGTGATACCATTAACATGCTCGTACAGCATTTCATCCGGCAGTACGGTTGAAATAAAGACGGATATCAAGGTTTGCGGTATGGCAAGCTGTACGGAAAGCATTGACGGACTGAGTGATATCTTCGTTGACGAGGGTACAAAATATGAGCCAAACGACCAATGTGCGGTGAAGCTGTATTTTGCTTCGGCAGGAGAGAGCCTGTGGGATATCGCCAAAAGATACCGCGCTTCGGAAGAGGCTATTTCCGAGGAAAACGATATTGACAGCGACAGTATCTCTCAGGGCTGTATGCTTATTATCCCAATGCTTTGATATCAGCGAAATAAAATTTGAAAGGAGCGTATATTTCCGCAGGGAAATATGTTACAATTATGATAAATAACGATATTTACAGCGATATTGCCAAACGCACCGACGGAGACATATACATTGGTATCGTCGGCCCTGTACGCACGGGAAAATCCACCTTTATCAAGCGTTTTATGGAGCAGCTGGTCATACCGAATATTACCAGCGAATACCGCCGCGAGCGCGCCGTTGACGAGCTTCCGCAGTCCGCTGCGGGAAAGACCATTATGACTACCGAGCCGAAATTTATCCCCGAAGAAGCAGTAGAGGTCAGGGTCAGCGATGATGTATGCTTCAACGTACGAATGATAGACTGCGTGGGATATATTGTCCCCAGCGCCATAGGATATATCGAGAACGAAGCGCCGCGAATGGTCATGACCCCGTGGTTTGAGGAGGAGATACCCTTTGCTATGGCGGCGGAGATAGGAACGCGCAAGGTAATACAGGATCACTCCACCATCGGTCTTGTAATCACCAGCGACGGCAGCATTTCCGATATACCCCGCGAGGAATACCACGACGCGGAGCAGCGCGTTATTGACGAGCTCAATGAGATAAATAAGCCCTATGTTATTATACTGAACTGCGTTGAGCCGGAATCAGAAGAGGCTGTCAAGCTGGCGGAGGAAATGTCGGCGGAGTACGGCAATACGGTCATTCCCGTAAACTGTCTGGAGCTGGACGAAAGCGGCATACATGATATACTTATGCAGGTGCTTTATGCGTTCCCCATCAAGGAAATAAATATCAATATGCCTAAGTGGGTCACGACGCTGAACAAGGAGCATTGGCTGAAAAGC
>JBJEQM010000096.1:0-9778 GCA_051881755.1 Oscillospiraceae bacterium | reverse complement strand
AAAATCCAAAAAAATTTACTGCACAAAGACCGCTGCCGTACGAAAAGCGGACCTATTCTTCCGTCTCGCCGGGCTCCGCGCCTCCCATCATATCCAGCAGTTCCCAGTCGGGGTGCGCGGCGATGTACTCCTCGCAGTCGGGGCAGTATACCTGCGAGTCGTCCTCCGTTGTAAAATCAAACAGGCATCTCGGACACATTTTATCCATATGACGCATCTCCTTTCCTCGGGATATCTCCCGAAAATCTGTCTGTATTATACCATATTTTTGTTGGAATTGCAATATGATTTGTCTTGATTTTGCGCAAAATATATGGTATAATATAAAAAACGGAGGTATGATATTATGCCTGAAATGACAGTCGAGCGCGCTGTGAATAATGCCATTGTTTCAAATGAAATGGAAGGCTTTACATTTACCGAGGAACAGCGTGTTCTTTTGAAAAAAGTTGTAAATAAAGAATTGACGCTGAAAGAAGCGTTGGAAATACTTAATAGCTGACATTATGGGGTATTCACTTGATTCGTCTCCGGATAGTTGTTATCCGAACACAACAGTATTAATTAATAAGCTTGGTATAAAAGACGAGCAGCTTTTAATGAAAAACGAAAATTTTATAACAGGTATTATTGCTTCCGAGCTTATTATGCAGCAGATGAAAGCTGATTTCGATTTTGACGATTATAAGCATATTCATTATACAATGTTTTCGGATATATACGATTGGGCAGGCTGTATCAGAACTATCAGTCTTTCAAAATCGGCAACGGTTTTTACCCGTCCCGAGGATATAGAAGAACTGGGCGACAGGATATTCAAGAGACTTCGCTCGGAAAAATATTTTGCAGGCTTGCCGCGCCGGGATTTTGTCAATGAGATTGCCGACCTTTATAATACCATAAATATCCTGCACCCGTTCCGTGAGGGCAACGGGCGTACTCAGCGCGTATTTTTTATGCAGCTCATAAGAAATGCAGGATATGATATTGATTTTTCGTCGCTCAATTCGGAATTGCTGATGATCGGCAGCATACAGGCAGCTGCCGGAGTAACGGATAATCTTCTCGGATTTTTTGACGAAAATATTATAATAAAGTGACTTCTTCGGAGGTCATTTTTTTGTTGACAACCGCTCTGTGCCATAATATAATAGTATAAGTCAAAGAAATTTCTAAAGATTAATTTAAGTTTCACATGGTAGCATAATGGGCGAGGTGGTAAAATGCGCGTACTTATTGTTGAGGACGAGGTTCGTCTTGCGGACGCACTTGTCCAGATAATGGCAAAAAACAAAATAACCGCCGACGCTTCCTATGATGGCGCGGACGGTCTTGACAACGCCCTTTCGGGAATATACGACGTTATCGTGCTGGATATAATGCTGCCCAAAATGGACGGCATCGAGGTGCTGAAAAATATACGGAAAAACAAGCTGGCTGTGCCCGTGCTGCTGCTGACGGCAAAGGACGATATTTCCGACAAGGTGCGCGGTCTTGACAGCGGCGCTGACGATTATCTTACAAAGCCGTTCAATACGGACGAGCTTATGGCGCGGGTACGCGCGCTGGGACGGCGCTCTGTGGGCGAGGTAGTGTATGACGACAGGGTGTCCTTCGAGGATATCACGCTGGATATGTCCTCCTGCGAGCTTTCCTGCGGCGGAAGCTCCGTAAAGCTGGGGCTGAAGGAATTTTCCGTCATGGAGCTGCTGATAAAAAACGGCACGCGTATCGTCAGCAAGGAGACAATGCTGCTGAAAATATGGGGCTACGATTCCGACGCGGAGTATAATAATGTTGAGGTATATGTGTCCTTTCTGCGGAAAAAGCTGGGATATATCAGGTCGGATACAACTATAAAGACCCACCGCGGAATAGGCTACAGCCTTGAATACTGTCCGAAGGAGAGCAGGGCATGATAAAGAAGCTCAAACGCCGCTTTATGCTGGTCATAATGATGATATTTACCGTGCTTATACTGGGTCTGGCGGTGGGCATTTTTACATTGATGGTGTCCTCCGAGGAGCGGGAATCCATATCGGTGATGGAGTTTGCGCTGAAAGATATATCCGTCAGCCGCGGCGGAGAAAAGGCGCCCCAGGAGGATTTTCCCGAAGATACTTTCTTCCGCCGCATCGACCGCGATGACGATAAGGACGAATACCGCAACCGTATGCAGCGCAGCTGGATAACGGTGGAATATGATATAAACGGCAATGTCATAAGCCTTTTCCGCAGTATGAACAGGCAGGCTTATTCCGACGCCGAGGACAACACGGACTCCGACAATATCATATCCGAGGCGGCGAAGAGCCTTGACGGCGGCGGAAAAACCGCCATAGGCGACGTTCAATACCGCTATCTTACCAAGGGCGGCGGAGAAAATGAGCCGTACTTTAAAAAAGTGGTGCTCCTTGACAGCTCCGCCGAGACGGCGACCTTACAGCGGCTGGCGGTCATTGTAGGCGTTATCGCGCTGGCAGGCATAGGCGCGGTGTTCATACTGAGCATATTTCTTGCAAAGTGGGCGGTGCGCCCTATCGAGGAGGCATGGAACAAGCAGAAGGAGTTTATTGCCAACGCTTCACATGAGCTGAAAACGCCACTGACGGTCATATCCGCAAATACCGACGTTATACTGTCCAATCCGCAGGAGACGGTGGGCAGTCAGGAAAAGTGGTTCGGCTATATCAAGGAGGAGACGGCGAAAATGTCGGGACTGGTGACAAGTATGCTCAACCTTGCCCGCGAGGACCGCGATGATGACGATACGGTAATGACCGAGTTCTGCATCTCCGATGTCATTGAGGGAGCGTGCCTTTCCTTTGAAGCGCAGGTGTACGAGTGCGGCAGGACCATGGAAACGGACATCGAGCCGCAGGTGGATATCCGCGGCGATAAGGAAAAGATCGCCCGTCTTGCGCATATACTTATTGACAATGCGGTATCACATTCCAAGGAGGGCGGATATATAAAGGTATCGCTCCGCCGCCGAAAAAACAAGGTGCGCTTTTCGGTGGAAAACAACGGCGAGCAGATACCCAAGGAGGATATACCGCGGCTGTTCGAACGCTACTACCGCGCGGATAAATCCCACAACAGCAGCGGCGGCTTCGGGCTGGGTCTTGCCATCGCCAAGATGATCGTAATGAAGCATAACGGAAATATCGGCGTTACCAGCACTCCCGAGGGTATCACCACCTTTACCGTGACCATATGATATTCGGCTCCGAAGAAATTTTGCTTTCGGAGCCGTTTTATCTGCACTTCGTAGAACAATAAAAAAATTCTGCGTGAAAAATTGTGCATATTTGCCTTGGTTTTTACTGGACAAATAAATGTAAATATGCTATAATATACTAAATATATTTATGTCGATTTTTATGAATATTTTTATGGATATATATGGTATATTTATGAAAGGATAAATTTCTATGCTCAACTTTGATACTAAAAAGAAGCTGCTGAAAAAGCTGCATGAATGCAGCGAAAGAAATATTCTTATGGTCGTTCCATGCCTTATTGCGGCAGGATTTGTACGGCTGTTCTATTATATTGCCTGCAATATTGATATTGCTCTTTCGGATAAAAACGGCAACTTCCTCGGTATAAAGCGTCGGGAAAAGACAACCGAAAAGCAGAAGAAAAAGGACGATATCGTCTATGTTAAGCGTCCCTTTATGGGCAGAGTGGTATCCATGGTGCTCACTGCGGCGTTTTTGCTTACATTTATGCCCGTTATCGAGATAGAGGTACACGCCGCCGACGACAGCAGCATTGCCTACACGAGCAACGCCACAAAATATACCAGCCTGCAAAGATACAAGGACACCACCATATTCCCCGCCCAGATAACGGGCAGCGACAAGGATCACTACGTCCGCGAGACTACCTCCACAAAGGAACTGTATTACGACCAGAATCAGACCTATGTATATAAAAATGAGAGCATCGACCCCGCTTCCGTCGTAGTTACCCCCGGCCGCGAATCCTGTATGGTATCATGGCCGCCTCTTACAAAGGACAGCAACCGCACGGAATATGTTGCCGTATACTATACCAACGACAGCGGCAGCGGTATCGCCCAGTCCGAGACATACTATTTCAGCAGCGATTATTCTTCCGTTATATTCCATTTTGACGATACAAAGGGAAATTATACCTTCCATCTGAGCAAGGTAAAGCTTATGCCTTTGTATGAGCCGTCTGTTGACACAAACCTCAACCAGACCGTGTATGTCAAGACCACAAGCAATAACCATGTGGATTACAGTGCAGAGGCTGTAACGTCCGCCGTTACCGTCGACGAAAAGGTGCAGGCTCCCGAATATTCGGTAGACTACTCCATTACGCTGGAGGACAAGGAGAAGGTCATGCGTGCCACCATCACCATCGACCAGCCCGCTCTTGTGGAGGGCTATACTCCTATCGACGGATACATTATATATGTAAAGAATGAAGACAAGGCAGGCTCGACCTATACTTTAAAGGACGTTGTTCCTGCAGGACAGACTACATATACTATCACCGATATAAACGAGCTGGAAAAAACTACCCGTTACAGCTATATGGTATATTCCTATGCCAGCCCGTATGGAAAACAGTTTACCAAGGATTCACTGACCAAGGACTTTATCATAAGCGATAATACCAAGCCCGTTGATATCCTGACTATATGCGACAAGCCCGCAAGCGTTACCGCAGAACCCGGCGCATACAACAAGACCACGGGCGAGGCTGAGGGTACAAGCATCGTTGTTACATGGAAAAGCGTTACCAGAGCTACGGGATACAATGTATACCGTCTGACGAACGAGCAGTTCATCGCTTTCCAGAATACGGGCATTATTGATTATGACGATATGCAGTCCTTTGGCGAGTCAACCACTACATACACGGACAAGTATGCAAAGCGCAACGTGCGGTATTACTACCTTGTTACCGCCACAAGAAGCCTCAGCAACGGCGGCGACCCACATGAGAGTATGGCGGCGTATGCTTCCTGCATACTCGACCCCACTCTTTCCCAGCCCTTTGCCCTTTCGGGTACTCCCGACGACGGCAAGATAACCTTTACATGGAAGTATCAGTATCCTCAGACCATCAGCGGCTTTGACATTATCCCCGTAAAGGTCACATATGACGAAAACGGCGTGAGACAGGAGACCGAAATGCCTCCGGGAGCGCGTCAGGTAGGTCCCGACACAACATCGTATGTTTACGATGAGAACAACGTCAAGAACGGCGAAATATACTATTTCAAGATACGTCCGTATATCATCATCGGCAAGGACGACCCCTCGGACGGTTATGAGAGCAAATACGCGGGAGAATACATTCCCTCGTCGGATTTTGTTGTGGGAACGGATTTCCTCACTCCGCAGGATCTTATTGCGGAGCCCGGCGACGGAGAAGTACAGGTAACATGGTCTGCCGTTTCAAAGGCGACGGGTTATCATCTCTATATTGCCAAGCTGGACGAAAACGGCAACTTTGTGGATATTGAAAATCTCCCCATCACCTGCACAAAGCCCGAATATCTGCATAAAAATCTGAAAAACGGCGAGACATACCGCTACTATGTTATAGCGTACAAGACCGTTCATCAGGAAAATGAATATACCAACCCCAGCACAGCTGCTACGGCTACGGTCGGTGTTTACTTCGGTACGCCCACAAATATTACGGCTACGTCCTCCGACGGCGAGATAACGCTGAAATGGCAGGCTGTAAAGGACGCCGACTGGTACACTATCCACGCTCTTAAGCTGGGTGATGAAGATGCCGAGCCTCTTGTGTTCCGCTCCGACAAGAACTCCTACGTTCACACGGGTCTCACCTACGGCGAAACATGGTCGTATTATGTAGTACCTCACAAGAACGTACCCAGCATCTGGGATGAAAATTCAACTCCGGGCGGCAAGTCCGATACGGTAACGGCGACCGTCGGCGAAAGCCTTATGGCTCCTGCCGATCTGACCGCTGTGGGCGACGACGGCATGATAACCCTTAAATGGACTGCTGTCAAGGGCGCTCAGAGATATTATGTTTACGCGCGCAACGTGACCACCAACGGCTCGGTCATTTCCTATGAGACCACCAAGACTACCTATGTTCATACAGGTCTGAAAAACGGCGACACATGGGAATATTACATTGTTGCGTATAAAACGGTACGTACCGACGACGGCAATGAGCATGACGTACTCAGCCCGCAGTCCAATATTGCAAGTGCAACGGTGGGCGTTTATCTGATGAAGCCTGCCGACCTTACGGCTACTGCAGGGGAGAGCGAGATAGAGATTTCGTGGTCTGCGGTCAGTGGTGCGGACGGCTACACGCTGTATGCTTCCGACGGCTTCAACAACCTTTCCTTTGATGTCACCAAGACAAAGTTCACTCACACCGGTCTTAATGCGGGTGTCGTATGGACATACTATGTTGTACCGTACAAAACGGTAGACGGTCAGAAGTATACAGGTCCCCAGTCGGAAAAGGTATCGGCTTCCGTCAGCACCTATCTTACCACGCCGAAGGATTTCACCGTCAGCAGCGTTGACTCCAGCGCGGTGCTGAAATGGTCGGCGGTCAAGGGCGCGGAGGGCTATGTTGTGACAGCATACAAGAGCGGCGCCTCCTATGATTTTGACGTATCAAAGACCACCTATACCCACACGGGACTTGTTAACGGCGACACATGGAACTACTATGTAAGAGCCTACAAAACGGTAAACGGTGTCAGGGTCTACAGCGACCCCACCATCACTCTTTCGGTAAGGATAGGTGCTTCGCTCAGCGCACCTATCGACCTTGTTGCCACATCGGGCAACCGTCAGATCGACCTGAGCTGGTCAGCGGTCAAGGGCGCGGAGGGATATGTTGTATATCTTTACGATGAAGGCACAGCCACATTCCTGCCGCTGTCCGTTGTATCAAAGACGAAGTTCTCCCACACGGGACTGAACAACGGTCAGAAGTACACCTACATGGTTGCCGCGTACAAGACCCTCAGCGGCGAGCGCGTTTACGGCGATTATTCCATGGCGGTGGACGCTATCCCGTCGGCAGGCTCGGCGGCAGACCTTGATACTATTATAAATATAAAGGGAACGGCTCCCTACGGCATTTCCCACAGCGAGCTTATCTCTGCGGTGGCTAACCACGAGGCGTTCGACGAGTCGGTCGACTGCTACTTCTCAACAAATGAGGAGGCCACCAATGCCATCAAGGAAGTGCTCCGCCACTACGCTAACGGACTTTCAAGCTTTATCATTTATCCTTTCGATATAAGCCTGTACCGCGCGGACACGCTGATAGCCGTTGAGCCTAATCCCGGCTTCAGCATTACATTTACAATGCCTATCCCCGATAAGCTCGTTCCATACCGCGATTATATCACCGTCGTGCATCTGCCGACGGACGGCACCGAGATAATAAACGACCGCGATTACGATAACGAGGACGGCATTTTCATTGACGCGACCGACCTTGAGGTACTGCCCAGCGCAGTTATCCAGCTTAACGGCAGATGGTGCATACAGTTCTCGTCCTCAAGCGCTTCGCCCTTTGCACTGGTAATATACAAGGACGCAATTGACGATATTTCGTCCAGCGCGTCGGCGGCAGGCGGCTCCTTTGCGGGCAATTTTGACACGGGCGTGCTGCTCTTTACGGCGCTACCCGATATAATGCCCGCCGAAAAGAAGACCAGATTTGTTGTCTCGACAAAAAAATACTACAGAATAAAGAAATGATGCTACTGCCCGATGATAGCTTTCATCGGGCAGTTTGATGTTACTTTTTTTATGTTAACGGAATATACTGTACAAAAGAAGGTGTTAACATGATAAAATTTATAGTCAGACATTTTGTAAAGGACTATGAAAATACCGAGGATAAAAACGTCCGCGAGCATTACACGGTGCTGGGCGGAATACTGGGCGCAATATGCAACGTCATTCTTTTTACGGTAAAGCTGCTTATCGGAATTGCCATGAACAGTATCGCCATAATGTCCGACGCGTTCAACAACCTGTCCGACATGGGCAGCTGCTTCGTAGCCGTTATCGGCGCGAAAATGGCGAACCGCACTCCCGACCGCGAGCACCCCTACGGTCATGGCAGAATAGAGTACATATCCTCCCTTATCGTATCGTTTATCATTATGCTGGTGGGCTTCGAGCTGCTGAAAAGCTCTGCGGATAAGATAATCCACCCCGAGGACGTTACTCTCAGCTGGATAATGATAATTATACTGGTGCTCTCGCTGCTTGTTAAATTCTGGATGTACCTTGCGTACAGCTACATCGGCAAAGCCATAAATTCCACGGTCATGCGCGCCAACGCCAAGGACAGCATAAACGACGTTATATCCACCTCCGCCGTTATCGCGGCGACGGTCATAGGCAGCTTCCTGCCGTTCCGCATTGACGGATATGTGGGCGTTATCGTGGCATTATATATTATATACGGCGGCTTTGGTCTGGCAAAGGATACCATTGATCTGCTGCTGGGTACTCCGCCCTCCAAGGAGGTCATCGACGAGATCGCCGATAAGGTCATGAGCCGTTCCGAGATATGCGGTGTGCACGACCTTATGGTACACGACTACGGTCCCGGCAGAGTGTTCGCTTCCGTTCACGCGGAGGTCCCCGACGACGCAGACATGGTACACATTCACGAGGTGGTGGACGCCATCGAGCGGCAGGTCACAAAGGACATGGGCATCTGCCTTGTTATCCATACAGACCCAATTTCGGTCAACAACGAGCGCGTCAACGCTCTGAAAAAGCTGGTCTCCGATACGGCAAAGGAGATAGACTCCTCCTGCAATATACATGATTTCCGCATTACCGACGGCGAGGAGAGCATAAATCTCATTTTCGATATCATTATCCGCGATAAATATTCTCCTGACGAGCGCGAGAAGATCGTGGCGGAGCTGAAAAAGCGCGTCCGCGAAAAGGACAGCAGGCTCAATCTTGTGGTGACCATAGACGAGGTTTTCGCATGAGGACGGAGCTGAGAAAGGTCTCGGAGGAGCTGTCCTATACTCTGACCCGTAAAAAGGTAAAAAATATAAATCTGCGTGTAAAGCCCGAGGGCGTTTTTGTATCGGCGGCGAGAAATGTACCTGTCGGTTACATTGACGATTTTGTCCGCTCCAAGGCGGATTTTATCCGCAGCGCCCTCCGCCGTATGGCGGAAGAACGCACGGAAAAGGAGCCGTCGGCGGACACTGTATACTCGGGCGGCAGCGAGCTTATCTATCTTGGGAAAAAATACAGGGTGGATATTGTCAAGGGAGACGGCGATACCGTTGAAATTGACGGCGGCAGGCTTGTTATCACCACATACGACGAGGAAAATCTGCCCTATATACAAAAACTGGTGCGGAACTGGCTCTACAACCGCACGGCAGAGCTGTTTCGGCGGCTCAATGATGAGACCTACGAGGAGTTTTCGCGGTATTACAAAGTGCCCCACGCGGCGGTGCAGATAAAGACCATGAAAACGCGGTGGGGCAGCTGTCATATTGCGGACGGGGTGCTGTCTATGAATTCGCGGCTGATATATTACCCCGAAGAGGCGGTGCGGTACGTTTTCATTCACGAGTACGCGCATTTTATCGTGCCGAACCACAGCGCGGAGTTTTACGCGGTGGTGGCACGGTTCATGCCCGATTATAGGCTAAACAAAAACTTGCTGAGATAGAGAAAAACGGAGGAAGTAAATGAAATTTTTCAGTATTGACAGTCCTTTTTACAAATTTATGCAG
>JBJEQM010000095.1:0-2508 GCA_051881755.1 Oscillospiraceae bacterium | reverse complement strand
TTCATATTCACCGTCGCAGGCGATAAAAGCATTGCGTTCAATCTGCATTGTCCAGAAGCTCCTTTACATAATTTGGTATAGCAAAGCTGCCGCGGTGGAGGTCGGTATTATAATATCTTGTGGATATACCCAAAGCGTTCCACCTGTCCGCGTCGATATCCAGCGGGTCAATTGTCTTGGAAGCGAAGCCGAAGAGCCAGTGTCCCGAGGGATATGTTGGGATATGCGCCTGATAAACGCCGCATATGGGGAAAAGCTCCTTAATGCGCTTGTGAGCGCGCTGCATTGCCTTTGCGTCGTCGGCGTAATAGGGACTTTCGTGCTGATTTACAAGTATGCCGTCGGCGCGGAGCGCCTTGTAGCAGTTACCGTAAAACTCGCTGGTGAACAGCCCCTCGCCCGGACCGAACGGGTCGGTGCTGTCAACGATGATAAGGTCGTATTCGTCCTCGGGGAAGCGCACGAAGCGCAGACCGTCGTCGAAGTGCAGCTTTACGCGCGGGTCGTCTAACTTGCAGGCAGTCTGGGGGAGATACTCGCGGCAGACGTCCACCACCTGCTCGTCTATCTCCACCATGTCGATGTGCCGTATGCCGTCGTATCTTGTCAGCTCGCGGATAGTGCCGCCGTCCCCCGCGCCGATAACAAGAACGTCCTTTATATCGGGGTTTGCCGCCATGGGAACGTGGGTTATCATCTCGTGATAGATAAACTCGTCCTTTTCGGTAAGCATCATAATGCCGTCAAGAGTGAGAAACCGTCCGAATTCGGGACTCTCAAAAACGTCGATACGCTGATATTCGCTCTTGCCGCAGTAAAGCTGCTTGTCTATGCGGATAGACATTTTTACATTGTCCGTGTGCATTTCGCTGAACCAAAGCTCCATTATATTATCGTTCCTTTCTTATAATCAGCCATCATATGCGGCTTTCATTTTTCCGTCCCAAATCCTCACCTTATTACCTTTATATGCTCAATGTTCATATCCTCGGTGCCCGTCATAAAGCAGCCGCGGTCCTTGGAATAGTTGATATATTCGATTATTTCCTTGGTAATAAGCTCACCCGGCGCAACAATGGGTATTCCCGGAGGATAGCACATTACAAATTCACAGCTGATACGTCCCGCGCTCTCGTTGATAGGCAGGGTCTCCGTTTCGCCGTAAAACGCCTCCTGCGGCGTGAGCACCACCTGCGGGTCAACATATTCCAGCGAGAGCATACCCGACTTGTCCCGCGAGAAACGCCGCTTTATCTCCGACAGCGCCGATACGAGCCGCTCAATGTCTTTCCAGCGGTCGCCTGCGGATATGTACGCCAGTATGTTGCCGATGTCGCCGAATTCTATCTGTATATCGTAGTAATCGCGGAGATAATCATATACCTCGATACCCGCAAGACCGATGTCACGGGTATGCACCGAAAGCTTTGTGCTGTCGAATGCGTAGAAGTCGTCGCCGTTGACAAGCTCCTCGCCGAAAGCATAGTAGCCGCCTATTTTGGATATCTCGTCACGGGCATACTGCGCCGTCTCCACCACGCGCTTTACAATATTCTTGCCGTCCGTCGCAAGACTGCGCCGCGATATATCAAGGGAGGACAGCAGCAGATACGAGCCGCTTGTGGTCTGGGTGAGATTTATCACCGCGCGCACTCTGCCCTCGGTCACGCCTGCATTTTTACCCACAAGTAAAAAGCTGCTCTGGGTCAGCGAACCTCCGGACTTGTGCATTGATACAGCCGCAAGGTCGGCTCCCGCAGCCATAGCGGACACGGGCAGACCCTCACCGAAGTAAAAATTCGTGCCGTGAGCCTCGTCCGCAAGGACAGCCATGCCATGCTCATGCGCCAGCTTGACAATGGCACGAAGGTCGGAGCAAACGCCGTAATATGTGGGATTATTTACAAATACTGCCTTTGCGTCGGGATTTTCCAGTATAGCCTTTTCCACCGCCTTGACGCTCATACCGAGGGGTATGCCAAGCCGCTCGTTTACGCCCGGGTCAACATACACCGGTATGGCGCCGCTGAGTATAAGGGAGTTTATGGCGCTGCGGTGTACGTTTCGGGGCATTATTATCTTCTCCCCCGCCTTGCAGACGGACAGTATCATGGACTGCACCGCCGACGTTGTGCCGCCTACCATAAAAAAGCAGTAGCCTGCACCGTAAGCCTCCGCCGCCAGCTGCTCCGCCTCCTTGATGACGGACACGGGGTGGCAGAGATTATCCAGCGGCTTCATTGAGTTTACGTCCACCTCCATGCAGGTCTTGCCGAGGAACTCCGTCAGCTCGGGATTGCCCTTGCCGTGCTTGTGTCCCGGCACATCAAAGGGTACAACGCGCATTTCGCGGTATTTCTGTAACGCCTCATATATGGGCGCGTTATTCTGAGTCATTGGCTCTCACTCTCCTTTATCGTAAAAAACGGGCTCCCGTCCCATATCATTTTGCAGCGGGACGGGGAACCCGTCCCCTAATTATTCACTGTAAAAATTAAAACACATTCT
>JBJEQM010000094.1:0-2511 GCA_051881755.1 Oscillospiraceae bacterium | reverse complement strand
GCGGCTTCGTGTTCGATTTCCGACATTTTTGTTATGGTGTATGTATCTCCCGTTACCGCCGCAGGGACGGCGCTTTCGTCGATGCTGTCACAGCCGCATAATGCCGTCAGACACAGTAAAATTATGAGTATTTTCTTATTCATTTATTTTGGTATCCTTTGTTTTTTTAGTACATAGTAAACTTGATTTACAGAAATTTCATACCGTTAAGATTTAGTAAAGATTTCTATAAAAGTATTGCAATTTCGTTTCTGCAATGCTATATTAAAATCATAAAATAAATTCGTGTATTAAATTGATCTTGCACGGAAATGAAAGGATAATGTTATATGAAAACCTGTTTAGTATTGGAAAATGCCTCGGGACAGCTGAAGTATGTACTCGGTGAGAGCAACGGTACATATGGGATAAGCATATCCTGCAGCTTGTTCGGCAAGGAACAGTATTTATCTGTGGAGGACATTACTTCAAATTACGACAAGGCTTATATTATGGTGAATATGCTGGCAGACTATGCCGCGCTTCCGTCCAATGCCAAGGAAATAATCGAGAATATGCTGGTGGAATACAGCTTTATGTGACACACTAAAGCTTGATCGAATCAAGAGTATCGGACAGCATTTCAGCATATTTTTTCTTCAGGGAATACGGGCTGACTATCTCGGCTTTTTCACCGAACTGGAAAAGCCAGCCGAAGAATGTTGCTTCGGCGCGTACGGGCAGCTTAACGGTAAAATGCTGATCGTCGTAACGGTTCATATGCACGTTTTTGCCGAAGCGGTCGATGATAACATTCACAAGGGAGTTGTCAAACTTAAAGACCGCATCGATGGTGTTTCCGCTGAACATTGAGAAGGTGGTGTTCATATATTCGGATATGCTGAAATCGGAGGGGGCTTTTTCGGCAGGCTCGTCAAGGACGGCAATGTCGCTCATTCGGTCTACGCGGAAATTTGTGTATGTATCGGGATATTTGGGATAGATGGCGATAAGATAATATTTGCCGTCGTCCCATGAAAGCGCCAGCGGAGAGCAGACCCTGTCGCCGGAACGATACACAGGCTTTGCGTTTATATCATAATCAAAATAGCGGAAGGATATTTTCCTGCTCTCGTTGATGGCGCGGTGCAGTGCGTCAACGTTAATATAAATACGCTCGTTGACCGATTTAGCGCGGTCGACGACGTAGACCTGCCGCTGAATAAGCTTACCGTTATGAATGCCCGCAAGGGCTTCTATTTTTTTCAGCAGTTCGGAGGATTTTTTCACCGAAAGAAATCTCGCGGAGCATACCGCGTCTGCCAGCAGCTTCAGCTCGGGCAGCTCGAAAAATCTGCTGCCGACATAATAGCCGAAGGTCTTGCTTTTCTCGCATATGATATCCACGCCGTACTGCCGCAGCGCTTCAATATCGTCGTAGAGCGCCTTGCGCTTGGCGGAAATGCCGTATTCCGCAAGCCTGTCGCTTATCTGGGCGAGAGTGAGCTGATGCTCCTCGTCGGTCTCGTCCATAAGTATTTTATACAGGTACATTATTTTCAGCCGCTGATTATAATTGTTTTCACATTCGGACATAACAGCCGCTCCTTTCCATACCGATGTTGCCTATATATTATAGCATATCCGCGGTATAAATTCAAGTGCGCGAAAAAGCAGTTGAAAAATATATCGGAAAATGTTATACTATTTAAAACAGGAGGAGCGGCATTATGCAGAAAATAAAATATGTATTTTTCGACCTTGACGGTACGATATTCAATTCACAGAGCGGGATAAGCCGCTCGGTAATATATGCTCTTGAAAAATTCGGGATAGGCAATCCGGGAGACGTTATACTCCGCGCATTTATCGGTCCGCCTCTTAAGTATTCGTTTATGACTCATTTCGGCTTTGATGAGGAAAAGGCGGAGAAAGCGATCGGGTATTACAGGGAATATTATGCCCGCGAGGGTATTTTCAAGGGCTATCCCTACGAGCATATTGACGATATGCTCCGCATACTCAAAAGCAAGGGCATAAGAGCTGTGCTGGCAACTTCCAAGCCCGAGGAATATGCCAAAAGGATAATAAGTCATCTGGAATTTGACGGTCTGTTTTATCATATTGCAGGAGCAGATATGGCGGAGACCCGTGTTGAAAAGGCGGATATTATCAGGTACGCGGCGGATACCCTCGGTATAACCGATATGTCGGAGATAGTCATGGTGGGTGACAGAAAGTATGATGTTATCGGCGCGCATGAGGCAGGCGTAAGGTCGGTAGGCGTGCTGTACGGCTTCGGTACGGAAGCAGAGCTTCGCAGCGTCGAAACGGATTATATTGCTGCGGACGTCGGGGAGCTGCTGCACGTTATACTTAATCTGTCGGGATTTTCCGAAGCTTGATTTTTGCGCTGGTACGGCACGGTATTTCAACGAATAAAATATTTGTTGAATAATTATGGACAATTTATTGTAGGGGACGGGTTTCCCGTCCCGATGTTACAAATGCCATTATAATAAAGCGGGACGG
>JBJEQM010000093.1:0-2533 GCA_051881755.1 Oscillospiraceae bacterium | reverse complement strand
CGATCTGCTGGGCATACCGTTTTTCAAAATGTCCGCCGAAAGCACGGGCGGCAGCTTTTCCATACGCTCCCAAAAGGGCGTTGGAACGGTCACAGAAGCGGTTTATATTCTTTCGTCCATCGACAGAATGCCGCTGGGCGATATAACAGGCACTATCCATTCTCTTGTCACCCTTAATCCCGACATCGATTTTCTGTATACATATTCGGTGGACGGCAGAAGCTTTGTTATGGATACGCGAGAGTTCCGCGAAATACTCGGGGACGTATCCTTTGCCGAAGCGGAGGTCTCAAATTATATCAACGATTACCTTACGGAAAATAAGGACGAGACCGACTGCGGCGTTATATTGTGACAAGATACGGCGCTTGGCGTCATATAAACTTTTAAGGAGGAAATTTTCAATGAAATCACTGGAAGAACTCAAAGCTATCCGTGACAAAATGAAAGGACAGATCGATATCCGCGAGGAAGATTCCGACGCTATGAGAGTTGTAGTCGGCATGGCTACCTGCGGTATCGCAGCAGGCGCAAGACCTGTTCTCAAGGCATTTTCCGATACCGTTCAGAGCAGAGACCTCAAGAACGTTGCCGTTGTTCAGACAGGCTGCATCGGTCTTTGCCAGTACGAGCCTATCGTTGAGATATACGAGGCGGGCGGCAAAAAGACCACATATGTAAAGGTTAAGCCCGAAATGGTCGATGAGATCGTTGACCAGCACATTGTCAAGGGCAACCCCGTTACAAAATATACTATCGAAGCTTCAAAGCTCGGTTAATCCGAAGGAGGAAAAATATAAATGTATCGTTCACACGTTTTAGTATGCGGCGGCACAGGCTGTACTTCATCGGGCAGCGAGAAGATCATCGAAGCTCTCGAAAAGGAAATTGCCGCAAACGGTCTTACCGACGAGGTACAGGTCGTTAAAACAGGCTGTCACGGTCTTTGCGCACTTGGTCCTATTATGATAGTTTACCCCGAGGGCTCTTTCTACTCCATGGTAAAGCCCGAGGATATCCCCGAGATCGTTTCCGAGCATCTGCTCAAGGGACGTATCGTTACAAGACTGCTTTACAATGAAACAGTTACCGACAACGGCGTCAAGGCTCTTAACGAGACCAACTTCTATAAGAAGCAGCACCGTATCGCTCTGAGAAACTGCGGCGTTATCAATCCCGAAAATATCGAAGAATACATCGGTACTGACGGTTATGCTGCTCTGGGCAAGGTACTTACCGAAATGACTCCCGACGAGGTTATCCAGACTATCATTGATTCCGGTCTCCGCGGAAGAGGCGGCGGCGGATTCTCCACAGGTACGAAGTGGAAGCTGGCAAGAAACATCGTTCCCAATGCAGATCAGAAGTATGTCTGCTGTAACGCCGACGAGGGCGACCCGGGCGCATTCATGGACCGTTCCGTTCTGGAAGGCGACCCCCATGTTGTACTGGAAGCTATGGCTATCGCAGGCTACGCTATCGGCGCAAATCAGGGTTACATATACGTTCGTGCTGAGTATCCTATCGCTATCAAGCGTCTGGAAATTGCTATCAAGCAGGCAAGAGAGTACGGTCTCCTCGGCAAGAACATCTTCAACACAGGCTTTGATTTCGACATTGGTCTGAGACTGGGCGCAGGCGCATTCGTATGCGGCGAGGAAACAGCTCTTATGACCTCCATCGAGGGCAACCGCGGCGAGCCTCGTCCCCGTCCTCCGTTCCCTGCTGAGAAGGGTCTGTTCAACAAGCCTACTATCCTTAACAACGTTGAAACATACGCAAATATTCCTCGTATCATTCTCAACGGCGCAGAGTGGTTCGCTTCCATGGGTACGGAAAAGTCCAAGGGTACTAAGGTATTCGCTCTGGGCGGCAAGATCAACAACACAGGTCTGGTCGAGGTACCTATGGGTACAACTCTCCGCGAGGTAATCGAGGAGATCGGCGGCGGCATACCCAACGGCAAGAAGTTCAAGGCTGCTCAGACAGGCGGTCCTTCCGGCGGATGTATCCCCGCAGAGCATTTTGATATTCCTATCGATTACGATAACCTTATCGCTATCGGCTCCATGATGGGCTCCGGCGGACTTATCGTAATGGACGAGGATAACTGTATGGTCGATATCGCCAAGTTCTTCCTCGAATTTACCGTTGACGAATCCTGCGGTAAATGTACACCCTGCCGCGTTGGTACAAAGAGAATGCTTGAGATACTCAATAAGATCACAAAGGGTCAGGGTACTCTTGAGGATATCGACAAGCTGGAAGAGCTCTGCTACTACATCAAGGCTAACGCTCTGTGCGGTCTCGGTCAGACAGCTCCCAACCCTGTTCTTTCCACTCTTAAATATTTCCGCGACGAGTATGTTGCTCACGTTGTGGACAAGAGATGTCCCGCAGGCGTATGTAAGAGCCTCCTTAGCTATGAGATACAGGCTGACAAATGTAAGGGCTGTACTGCCTGCGCAAGAGTATGTCCTGCAAGCGCTATCAGCGGTACGGTCAAGAATCCTCACGTTATCGACAAGAGCAA
>JBJEQM010000092.1:0-2552 GCA_051881755.1 Oscillospiraceae bacterium | reverse complement strand
CCATGTATTTTTTATCTTGCAAGGGTTTTCACACAATTTTTATTTTTATATTTTGGATTTTTCTTCGGCAAGAAGCTTCTCCTGCGCCTCCTGAATGTCGGGATATGCCGAAAGCATTGGCTTTAAGTCGGTATCCGTCTTTTTTATGCAGCGCGCGACGTAATTTTTGGTTATTGCAAAAACGTCTCCCGACAGGACAAGAACGCCGATAAGATTGGGTATCGCCATAAGACCGTTGAGGGTATCCGTTATCTCCCACGCAAGGTCAAGCCTCATTGTAGCGCCCACGATAACGAAAAGCACAAAAATGACCTTGTATACCATTGACGCCTTTCCGCCGCCAAGATATTCCATAGCCTTTGTGCCGTAGAACGACCAGCCAAGCACCGTAGAAAACGCAAAGAACAGCGTTGATACCGCCACGAAAATTCCCGCCGCGCCGTGTATGGTAGAGGAAAATGCCGCCGTTACAAGCTGTGTGCCCTCCAGACCGTCGCGTACAATGCCTGTTTCAAGATCGACTATTCCCGTGGAAAGCACCGAGAACGCTGTAAGCGTACATACAACGATAGTATCCGCAAATACAGCGAAAATGCCCCACATACCCTGCACCGCAGGCTCCTTTACGTCGGAAGCGGAGTTTACGATGACCGACGAGCCCAGACCTGCTTCATTGGAGAAGATGCCGCGCTTGAGTCCCATTGTCACCGCGCTTTTGATAAGTGCGCCGCTGATACCGCCCACAACAGCGTCATAGCCGAAAGCGTCGGTAAAAATGGCACCGAAAACCGCGGGCGCGGACTTTATATTCATGATAAATATGATCAGCGTGCCGAGAATATAAAACAGCGCCATAGTCGGGACGACCTTTTCCGTCACGCTTCCTATACGCTTGATACCGCCAATCACAACCAATCCGAGAATTACCGACAGCACGATACCTGTCGCCGGCGGAGGTATCTCAAAGCCGCCAAAGGCAGAAAAAGCGGTTTTCATGGTGGTGGAGATATTGTTTATCTGCGCCATATTGCCGATACCGAATGAAGCGGTAACACAAAACAGGGCGAACAAAACGGAAAGCACCTTGCCAACGTGCCGCAGACTCTTTTTGTTCTGCAAACCGTTCTGTATATAGTACATTGCGCCGCCGCACCATTCGCCGTCGGCATTTTTGCGGCGGTAGTAAATGCCCAGCACATTTTCGGCATAGCTTGTCATCATGCCGAAAAACGCGGATACCCACATCCAGAATACCGCGCCGGGACCGCCTACGGTTATAGCCGTTGCAACGCCTGCTATATTTCCCGTGCCGATGGTAGCCGCGAGGGCGGTGGAAAGCGCCTGAAACTGCGAGATAGCGTTTTTATCCTTGGTCTTGCGGACACTCTTTTTCTTGAATATGGCAAAAAGAGTGTTATTGGCAACGAATTTTGCATAAATAATATGAAAAAATCTCGTCCGAACGCATATGTAAATTCCTGTGCAAAGGATAAGGATAAGCATGGGAGTTCCCCAAACCACATCATTTATCGCTCCGTTTATATTTGATACCGTTTCAACAAATCTATCCATGATCACCTGTCCTTAATAAAAATAACATATGAATAATTATACCATATTTACGGACATATAGCGTTAATATTTTGTAAATTCCGCAAAAATCGTATTTATTCCGATATTTCGTTGCGGATTTGCTGCATACGCGCGTCAAGACGGCTTATATCCTCGGAGCATTGCAGAAGCTCCGCGGCGATCTCGTCAGCCCTGCCGCCGATGTCCTTTTTATATTTTACCTTGTGCTCCAGACTTGCCCAGAAGTCCATGGCGATGGTGCGGAACTGTACCTCCACGGGCATATGCTTTGTCTCGTCCGAAAGGAAAATGGGTATATCAAGGATAAGGTGCAGACTGCGGTAGCCGTTTGGCTTGGGATTGGCGATATAATCCTTGCGCTCCAGCACGATAATGTCGTCCTGACTGCAAAGCTTGTCTGCCAGAGTGTAGATATCGTCAAGGAAAGAGCAGATAACGCGGATACCCGCAACGTCGCGGAGGTTTTCTTCGATACTCTCCACCGTACAAGGATATCCTCTGCGCTCCAGCTTCTCCACAATGCTGCGGGGCGATTTTATACGGCACTGGATAGACTCAAAGGGATTGTTCTCGCCGTCCATGGACAGATCCATATTCAGGACCTCCAGCTTGGTTTTTATCTCCAGCATGGCACAGCGGTACCATGTCATCAGCTTCACAAATGGCTTGGTCTGATTCAGCAGGTACTCCGCGTTCTCCGACTTCATCATTTCTTTCATTAAATCTTCGGTTGCCTGCATATCAAAGTCTCCTATAAACAAAATATATATCTATTTTACCACAAAAACCGACAAAGTACAACTGTTTTGATATAATACATTTTGTAAACGAATTGTAACCGCTTTGTTATTGCAATATTATCTGTATTATGCAATAATTACCTTGGGGGGATATTATGAAGAAATGTATTTGGCTTGTATTATGTGCGATTTTGCTCTGCTCGTGCGCGGAGAATGATA
>JBJEQM010000091.1:0-2558 GCA_051881755.1 Oscillospiraceae bacterium | reverse complement strand
GATTTATAATAAGTATGAACACAGTTATCTTAATTGTATGGATAAGTGCGGAGTACCATATACTGTGATTTTCACAGCCGCAGTCCGCGCAGAGGTCGGCATAATCGGGAGTCTCCTCCTTATTTTTTACCGCGATACGGGCAATAATATCAATAATGATACCTGCCGCCGCCGCGATAATGACCTTGACCGCTATCAGCTTCCACATATCGCCCAGACGGTCGGGGTGCGCCAGCAGCACTGGGATAGCCTCGTCCGAGGTGGAGATGAACACGGCGATAAGCGTGCCCATTGTAATTAGTCTGCCGCTGTAAAGATTTGCCGCCGCAGCTGAAAATCCGCACTGAGGTATGCAGCCAAGCAGCGCTCCCGCAGCGGCTCCGCCCGCTCTTGCTCCGCCCGTCTTTTTCAGGAAGTTCTCCAAGCGTTCCCCTGCCTTATGCTCGATAAACTCCATCAGCAGGAACGCCAGAAACAGGAACGGCAGCATTTTCGCAGTATCAACAAGCGCGTCCAACAGTATATCGAGGACATCAAATCCGCTGTGGGCGTGTTCGTGAGCGGCGGTCAGCGCCGCCATAATGTTAAAATGCATATATTGTACAACAACGTTTTCCGAGGAAAACATACTCCTTTCATGATATAAAAAGTCATATAATAGTATTATATCACAATTATATATTTTTAGCAAGAAAAAAATATCAAAATTCGGCGCAATTAGGTATTGCAATTTTTACATGGTTATGGCATAATAAAGTTAATATTATTTAAATGTAAGACTGCATATGCAGCTTAAGGAAAGAGAGGAAAAAAATGGCTCATCAGTTGGTTATCGTTCTTGACTTCGGCGGACAGTACAATCAGCTTATTGCACGCCGCGTCAGAGAATGCGGTGTATATTGCGAGGTCAAGTCCTACAAAACACCTCTTGACGAAATCAGAAAGCTTGCCCCAATGGGCATTATCTTCACGGGCGGTCCGAACAGCGTTTACGACCCCGCATCGCCCTCTATCTCTCCCGAGATATTTGACATGGGCATACCCGTGCTGGGTATCTGCTACGGCTGTCAGCTTATGGCACATCTGCTTGGAGGCAAGGTAACCTCCGCTATAACAAGCGAATACGGCAAGACGGAGACATACTATGACAATTCCTGCCTGCTTTTCGACGGTCTTGACAAGCAGAATATATCATGGATGAGCCACACGGACTACATTGAAAAAGTCCCCGACACATTCAAGATAACCGCTCACACCGACAACTGTCCCTGTGCGGCTATGGAAAACAAGGAGCGCAGGCTTTACGGCATACAGTTCCACCCCGAGGTAAATCACACAGTCAACGGTATAAAAATGCTGCACAACTTCCTTTATAAGGTATGCGGCTGTGCAGGCGACTGGACAATGGGCGACTATGCCAAGACCGCTATCGCAGATATCCGCGAAAAGGTAGGCGACGGCAAGGTGCTGCTGGCACTTTCGGGCGGCGTTGACAGCTCCGTTGCGGCAGCTCTGCTGGCAAAGGCGGTAGGGAACAAGCTGACCTGCATTTTTGTTGACCACGGCTTTATGCGCAAAAACGAGGGCGACGAGGTCGAGGAGGCGTTCAAGGGCTGGGGACTTAACTTTGTCCGCGTAAACGCAAAAGAACAGTTTATGTCCAAGATGCGCGGCGTGTCCGACCCCGAGACAAAGCGCAAGATAATCGGTGAGGAGTTTATCCGCGTATTTGAGCAGGAAGCAAAGAAGATAGGCAGGGTGGATTTCCTTGTACAGGGTACTATTTACCCCGACATCATCGAGAGCGGCACGGGCGACGCGGCTGTTATCAAGTCTCACCACAATGTAGGCGGTCTGCCCGACTATGTTGACTTTAAGGAAATAATCGAACCTTTGCGTATGCTGTTCAAGGACGAGGTACGCGCTCTGGGACGTGAGCTGGGACTTTCCTCCGTGCTCGTTGACCGTCAGCCGTTCCCGGGTCCGGGACTTGCTATCCGCATTATCGGCGAGATAACCGATGAAAAGCTTGAGATACTCCGCGACGCAGACTGGATATTCCGCGACGAGATCGCAAAGGCAGGCTGGGACTCTCAGATAAGCCAGTATTTTGCGGTGCTGACCAATATGCGCTCCGTGGGCGTAATGGGTGACGGCAGAACTTACGACTACACTCTTGCTCTCCGCGGCGTTACCACCACCGACTTCATGACAGCGGATTTCGCCCGCATACCATACGATGTGCTTGAGAAGATATCCGCCCGCATTATCAACGAGGTCAAGTCCATTAACCGCGTTGTGTATGATATTACTACAAAGCCGCCGGCTACTATTGAGTGGGAATAATTCAAGAGTATAAAGCACTAAATCCAATAGGATTTAGTGCTTTTTTCGGTTTCTTGGACTTCTTTTCTGTATTTACTTTCGCAGTAGGAACAGCTTTTCCTTCGTCGTCCTCATCGTCAAGTTCTTCCACATCTTCTTTGTCAAGCACAAGCACAATTGCGGAAGAATGAGTAACGAACATTATCTTGCCATAAGCATAGTCTTCGATAGAT
>JBJEQM010000090.1:0-2561 GCA_051881755.1 Oscillospiraceae bacterium | reverse complement strand
GGACGTCCCTTGCCGAAATCGGCGGGAAACTTTCGGCGGCAGGTCGGCAGCATAAATACCTTGTTTACTTCAAGTGCGGTCTGTGTGGCAACAAAGGTACTTGTGTAGGGTCCGAGGAACGTACCGCTGCCGCTGTGCTGCATTTCCGACGTGATACGGGGGAATGGCTCGTCGGATATTTTTATATAGCTGTAGCCCTTGTCGTCTTTCAGCAGGATATTGTATTTCGGCTTGTGCTGCTTGATAAGGGAACATTCCAGCACCAGCGCCTCATACTCCGAGTCGGTGACGATAAAATCATAATCGTATACATTGGAGACCATTTTCGCCACCTTGGGAGTGTGGTCGGGACTTTTGCAGAAGTAGCTTGTGACGCGGCTGCGCAGATTTTTCGCCTTGCCGATATAAATGATATGCCCCGTCTTGTCGCGCATACGATACACGCCCGGAGAGGTGGTCAGCAGCGCCGTTTTTTCGCGGAGATAGGGCAGACGTTCGTTAGTTTCACTGTTCATTTAGCACGTATTCCTTAATAGCTTTTGTAACGCCGCAGGAGTTGTTGTCCTCGGCGCGGTATTTTCCGTATTGAAACATATCGTGGTGAGCGTTTGCCATAACAAAGCCGTAGCCCGCGCCGCCGATAAGCTCTGCGTCGTTGAAATAGTCGCCGAAAGCCATGGTCTCCTCGCGGGATATATTAAGCTCGCGGCGTATCTTGTCCAAAGCAGCGCCCTTGTTAATGCCCTTGCTCATAATGTCCATCCACAGCGGACCCGAGACGGCGGCGGTAAAATCGGCGGCAAACCTGTCCGATATAACGGGATAAGAGTTATTCTCCACGCCGCGCCTGTCAAACACGGCTACCTTGAAAATATCGTCGCGGACGGTGTGTATATCGTCCACACGGGTGAAATTCAGATAGAATTTACGCACCTGTTCATACAGTACATCGTCGTGATTTTCAAAATATGTCCCGTGAACGCCGCACAGAACGGGACACGCTCCCAGCGATAAACACATATCTATCATCTCCGCCAGCCGCGACGGGTCAAGTATGTCCATGCTGACCACCTTGCCGTTTACAACGACATATGCGCCGTTGTCGCAGATGAAATCCAGCTGATCCATGTGCCCGTCAAAGTTGATCTTCAGCGTTGTAAATGACCGTCCGCTTGCGATAACAAAGTGTACGCCCTTGCGGTGCAGTTGTCCGAGTATATCATAAAAATCGGGGGGCAGCTCCTTTTTATCGTTGAGCAGGGTGCCGTCCATATCCGATGCGATTAGCCTTATCATTGTATTCTCCTTAAATCTTATCGGGATTATTTTTGCGGTAGCCCAGATAGCTTTCCAGTATAATGACCGCCGCCACCGCGTCCACTACATTTTTGCGCTTCCTGCCGCGGACGTTGGTCTCGTTGAGATAGTTGTGCGCGGATACGGTGGTGTTGCGCTCGTCCCACATTATGTGAGGTATGCCGCTGAGTTCTGTCAGAAGCTCCGCAAATTGTTGACACTTCTCGGCGCGCTCACCAACGGAATTGTCCATATTTTTCGGAAAGCCCACCACAATAAGCTCCGCCTTTTCGCTTTTTGCATACTCCGCGCATTTTGCCGCGCAGCGCTCGAAATTATATTCATGTACCACGGTCAGGGGCGAAGCAAGAAACTCGCTTTTGTCGCATACGGCAAGACCCGTCCTGCTGTCGCCAAAATCCACCGACATAATTTTCATCTGTATAATATCCTTTCGTTGTTACTCTTTTACCCACCTTGAAAACGCAAGGGTGGAAAGCTCGCAGGGGAGATGTGAGGAGTCATTTTTGTATATTATTTTGGGTATCATGTTATCGTCAAATTCTATGAGAGATACCGCCGTGTTGTCAGACCAGCCCATATCGTTGAGCCGCTTTATATCGCCAAATTCCGCATATGCAAGGAAGTTTTTCAGCGAGCAGCCGTGAGATACGACTACAACGGTTTTGCCGTTGTTATGCGCCGCAATATCGGCAAGAGCGTCCTTTATGCGCTCATAAACGCTCTCCATGGGTTCCCCGTCGGGAGGGGCAAATTCCCACGGAGTATTCCGCCATATGGCGTGATCTTCGGGATAATCGCGCTCGATGTCCGTCCAATTTCTGCCCTCCCAAACGCCGCCGTTTATCTCGATAAGGCGGCGGTCGGTGACAATGGGCAGACCCTTGAAACGGTTCACCGCTTCCGCAGTTTTTACTGCCCGTATTAGGGGGCTTGTATATACTGCGTCGAAATCGACATTTCGGAAGCGCAGGGACAGCATATCAAGCTGTTTGAGCCCCTTTTCCGTTAAGTCACAGTCTGTGTGTCCCTGAAAAAATTCAAGGATATTTCCCTGTGCCTCTGCGTGGCGCACCAGATACATTTTAACCATACTATCATTTCCTTAATTTCAATATATTCATATTATATCACAAAAGTAGGATATAAGCAATACTATGATCTGTTTTTTTGGAAAATCGGAATTTAATGTGGCTTGCCGCGCAAAACGCAAAAAATTGACACGCAAAATGCAAAAATCCCCC
>JBJEQM010000089.1:0-2563 GCA_051881755.1 Oscillospiraceae bacterium | reverse complement strand
GGCAGGATAAGGATATGACGGACTACAGCTATTTTGATGCGGGAGATATTGAGCTGCCCATGGGCTCGTCGGAAATGGCTCTGGCGCAGATAGAGGACATGGCAAGGGAGATACTCCGCGACGGCAAGATACCTCTTATGCTTGGGGGCGAGCATCTTGTTACCTTGGGCGCGGTGCGTGCGGTACATGAGAAATACAGCGACCTGTACATCATACAGTTTGACGCTCACGCCGACCTGCGGGACGATTATCTTGGGGTGAAAAATTCCCACGCCTGCGTAATGCGGCGGTGCTATGATATTGTAGGGGAGAAGCACATTTATCAGCACGGCATACGCAGCGGCGAGCGCACGGAGTTTGCTTTTGCCAAGGAGCACACGGTAATGTCGCCCTTTGACCTGAGCGGCGTGGACGGTACGGTTGAGGCTCTTCGCGGAAAAAATGTATATCTTACCATAGATATGGACGTGCTTGACCCGTCGGAATTTCCCGGCACGGGTACTCCCGAGGCGGGCGGCGCGCGGTATAACGAGCTGCTTGCGGCGCTGGATAAGATAACGTCGCAGCTGAACATTGTTGCTCTTGACATGAACGAGCTTTCGCCCACATACGACCCAAGCGGTATATCCACGGCGCTTTGCTGCAAGCTGCTGCGTGAGCTGCTTCTGATGATGAGCAGATAGTGAGGCAGCGGCGCACAGTATACAGCATTATATTATATAAGGAAATTTTGGTTTTATGGAAGAGAAAGATAAGGTTAAGGAAAATCCTCTGAACAGGGAAATAGATATACCTGCGGACACATACCGTTCGCTGTATTTTGCCTTTGGAAAATGGCTTGTCATCGCCTTGATAGTAGGCGTTGCGGTGGGCGTTACGGGAGCGCTTTTCGGACGTGCGCTGGATTTTGCAACAGCGTTCCGCACGGAGCACAGTTGGCTGATATATCTGCTGCCCTTGGCAGGTCTTGCGCTGATGTTTGTATACCGTCACTTCGGTCTGGCGGAGGACAAGGGAACGAACACCATAATTTTTGCGGCGAGGTCTGAGTCGGAGGTAAAATTCCGCGTTGCTCCCGCTATATTCTTTGCCGCGTTTGTGACCCATCTTTTCGGCGGCTCGGCAGGACGCGAGGGCGCGGCTTTGCAGATAGGCGGTGCGGTGGCGTCTCCTTTCGGCAGGCTGTTCCGTCTGAACGAGCATGACAGAGCCATACTTATCATGTGCGGCATGAGCGCAGGCTTCGGGGCGCTGTTCGGCACTCCCGTGGCGGCGGCGATCTTTGCCGTGGAGGTCACTATCGTGGCGGCGGCGCAGTATTCCGCCCTTGTGCCTTGTATGCTGTCATCAATGACGGCGGTCATTACAGCGAAGCTGCTGGGTGTTCATGCGGAAAGCTTTATTGTGTCGGGAGTGCCCGAAATTGCGGCGGAGAATTTCTTTCAGATATGCTGTGTTATCATTGTAGGCGTTGCGTCGGCGGTGGTCAGCGTTCTGTTCTGCAAGGCTATGGAGGGCACACATTTACTGTATGAAAGGTACATAAAAAATCCCTACCTGCGTATTGCGGCAGGCGGTACGGCGGTGGCGCTGCTGACATTTTTGCTGCGCACCAACGATTACAACGGCGCGGGAATGAACGTTATCGAGCGCGCTATGGAGGGCGAGGCGGAGCCTCTTGCGTTTCTCATAAAGATAGTATTTACCGCTCTGACCCTCAGCTGCGGCTACAAGGGCGGAGAGATAGTCCCAAGCTTTTTCGTGGGAGCGACTATGGGCTGCGTGCTGGGCGGACTTATCGGTCTTGACCCGTCCTTCGGTGCGGCGGTGGGCATGATATCCGTATTCTGCGGCGTGACCAACTGTCCCGTTGCCGCAATTGTTCTGAGCGTGGAGATGTTTGGTCCGGAGGGAATCGGCTTATACGCTCTTGCCATAACCATAAGCTATATGCTGTCGGGTTATACGGGACTTTACAGCGCACAGAAATTCAATCAGTCCAAGTTCCGTCCGGCAAAGCTGCATATTGATACAAAGTAAATTACGTACATTTTTATTATTTAATATATTAATATTATGTCAATATATTATGCCGCAAAAAATGCTATAATATACTAAAGATTTTGTCTGTATTTGCGAAAAACGTCCTGCGGGGTCGGGACGTCGCTATTCATATTGAACGGAGGATTATTATGAACGTTTATGTTTGCGTGGGCAGCTCATGTCATCTTAAAGGCTCGTACAAAATTATCGAGCTGATGAAGGACGCGGTGGAAAAAAATAATCTTGAGGATAAGGTGAATATCGCCGCTGCGTTCTGTCTCGGTAAATGTACATCGGGTGTTACCGTCAAGGTGGACGACGAGATAATCTGCGGCGTTTCCCCCGAGAATTTCAACGATATTTTCAGCGAGTACGTTCTTAAAAAGCTTGATTGAAATACATAATTTAATGCGGCGGGATCTGAATTTCTATTTTGGATACGGCGCATTTTTGCTGTTTAGGGGATAATACTAATCCCCGATAAAAGTATAGACAAAAAATCTTCGCAAAATCCATTTAT
>JBJEQM010000088.1:0-2565 GCA_051881755.1 Oscillospiraceae bacterium | reverse complement strand
TTTTTTTTCGTTTTTTATTGATGTTTAGTATTAATATTGCTCCGCCATTTAACCGATGAAGATTTGTGCGCAGAAACGCTGCCGAAATACTATGAAGAAAACCGCAGGAATATGCGGATATTTCAAGGTTTTCTGACGACAGATCTCGGCAGCGGGTCAAGCAGAAAATTCAATAGTTAATCGGTGGAGCAATATTATTCATCAAGCTTGAGAACAGCCATAAACGCCTCCTGCGGCACCTCCACGGTACCAAGCTGGCGCATACGCTTTTTACCCTCTTTCTGCTTTTCAAGCAGCTTTTTCTTTCGGGTGATATCGCCGCCGTAGCACTTTGCAAGTACGTCCTTGCGCATTGCCTTAACGGTCTCACGCGCGATGACCTTGCCGCCGATCGCCGCCTGAATGGGTATCTCGAACAGCTGACGGGGTATATTATCTTTAAGCTTCTCCGCAATACGCCGCGCACGCTTGTAAGCGTTGTCCGCGTGGACGATAAAGGACAGCGCGTCCACAACGTCGCCGTTAAGCAGGATATCAAGCTTAACAAGCTTGGAAGGCGCATAGCCCATCATCTCATAGTCGAATGAAGCATAACCCTTTGTGCGTGACTTCAGCGCGTCAAAGAAGTCGTATACTATCTCGTTCAGAGGCAGCTCATAGTGCAGCTCAACTCTGGTCTCGTCCAGATATTTCATATCCTTGAAAATACCGCGGCGCTCCTGACAAAGCTCCATGATATTTCCCACATAATCGGAGGGAGACAGTATGGAAGCCTTTACCATAGGCTCTTCCGCCGAAGCAATATAGGCAGGGTCGGGATAATTAGTGGGGTTATCAATGTATACTGTCTCACCGTTGGTAAGATTAACCTTATATATAACCGACGGAGCGGTGGTAATAAGGTCAAGATTAAATTCACGTTCAAGGCGCTCCTGTATTATCTCCATATGCAGCAGACCGAGAAAGCCGCAGCGGAAGCCGAATCCCAGCGCCACCGACGTTTCGGGCTGGAACGAGAGCGAAGCGTCGTTAAGCTGAAGCTTTTCCAGAGCGTCGCGGAGATCGCCGTATTTTGCGCCGTCGGCAGGATAAACGCCGCTGAATACCATGGGATTTACCTCACGATAACCGGGCAGAGCCTCATCGCACGGGTTTTCTGCACAGGTCACGGTGTCGCCCACCTTTGTATCGCCGATGGACTTGATAGATGCCGTAATATATCCGACTTCGCCCGCTTTAAGCTCGCCTGCATTTACAAGGTCTACCGCGCCCATATATCCCGCTTCAACAACGTCAAATTCAGCCCCCGTAGCCATAAGGCGTATACGCTGACCTATCTTGACGGAACCGTCGATAACGCGGACATATATGATAACGCCCTTGTAGCTGTCGTAAAAGCAGTCAAAAATAAGGGCTTTGAGCGGCTTGTTGATATCTCCCTTTGGCGCGGGGATATCCGTGACCACGCGCTCCAGCACCTCTTCCACGTTTGTGCCCAGCTTTGCGGAGATACGCGGCGCGTCCATGGCAGGTATACCGATAACATTCTCTACCTCCTCGGCGACTCTCTCGGGGTCGGCGGAGGGCAGGTCTATTTTATTTATAACGGGCATGACCTCAAGGTCGTTTTCAATGGCAAGATATGTGTTCGCAAGAGTCTGCGCCTCGATTCCCTGTGACGCGTCAACGATAAGTATAGCGCCCTCGCAGGCAACCAGAGAACGTGATACCTCATAGTTAAAGTCAACATGGCCGGGAGTATCAATAAGGTTGAACACATACTCCGTGCCGTCCTTGGCGGTATAAAGCAGACGTACCGCGCGCGCCTTTATGGTAATGCCGCGCTCACGCTCGATATCCATATTATCCAGCAGCTGCTCCTCCATGTCGCGCTTGGCAACGGTAGAGGTCAGCTCCAGAATACGGTCGGCAAGGGTGGATTTACCGTGGTCTATATGTGCAATTATACAGAAATTTCTTATATTTTCCTGATTATATGACAAACTAACACTTCCTTATATCCGTAAATTCGCAATATATTATATCACATTTCCGCAGATTTGTAAAGGAAAATTTTATGTGCAGAACAATATAAAATATATTCAAACATAATTTCTTGACATTATACCTATTTTAATATATAATATAATTTATATACGCAAACTTGACGATTACAATTCAATTAAAAATAGTTACAATTTGATACAACGCTATACTTTTGATATCCGTTATGCTATAATATAGCCATAAAAGACGCCCCATACCTGAAAGGAATTAGATTATGCCCGAAAAAAAGAAAAATCCCGAGCACAGCGCACAGACAGATAAAACTGCCAAAAAGAAAAGACCGCGCCGCTCAAAAAAATCCCACCCCGTAAAGAAGCTGCTTGCCGTTATCGGCACGACCATACTGTCGCTGGTGCTTGTTGTCATCATAACAGGCTCCATTATTGCCGCCGCGCTGACGGTGTATGTGCTTCAGTTTGTGGAGCAGGACGAGATCGATATATCGCTTTCCGACCTTGACCTTGATTATACCACGTTTATCTACGGCTACGATAAGGA
>JBJEQM010000087.1:0-10051 GCA_051881755.1 Oscillospiraceae bacterium | reverse complement strand
TGAATATTTTTATAAAGGAGCGCATACAAATGGCTGTAAAAAAAGTCAGAATGTCCGCAGAGGGCTTGGCTAATCTTGAAAAGGAACTGGAGCATCTCGTCACCGTAAGACGTGCGGAGGTCGCTCAGAAGCTTAAAGAGGCTCGCGGCTTCGGAGACCTTTCCGAAAACGCCGAGTATGATGAAGCGAAAAACGAACAGGGTATCCTTGAAGCCCGTATCCAGGAGCTGGAGCTCACTATCGCAAACGCTGTTGTCGTTGACGAATCCGAGCTTTCCAACGATGAGATAGGCGTTGGCTCTATCGTTACTCTGCTGGATATGGAGCTGGACGAGGAAATGACCCTCCAGATAGTAGGCTCCACCGAAGCAGATCCCGAAAACAATAAGATATCCGACGAATCTCCTATCGGTATCGCCGCTATCAAGAAAAAGGTCGGCGATGTTATCGAGGTGGAGGCTCCCGTCGGTATCATCAAGATGAAGGTACTGAGCATCAGCAAGTGATCCCAACAGAAAGGATATTATTAAAATGGCGGAAGAAAATCAGGTCCTGAACGCTGCCGAGGAAACCGAGCAGACCGAGCAGGATATAAATATACTCAAGAAGATACGAATGGATAAGCTGGAGGAGCTGAAAGCCAACGGCGCCAATCCTTTCGAGGTAATGAAGTACGATGTTACTGTCCACAACAAGGACGCTATTGCGGAATATGAAAAGATAGAGGCTGAGGCAAAGGCTGAGGCGGGCGACGATGCGGAGGCTCTCAAAGCCAAGCTGGAGGAGCGCCGTCAGAATGTCCGCATTGCAGGCAGGATTATGAGCTGGCGCGATATGGGCAAGGCTAACTTTATCGACGTCCGCGACAGCAGCGACCGTATCCAAGTCTATGTAAGAATGAACGACATCGGCGCGGACGCTTTCGCCGACTTCAAAAAGTGGGATATCGGCGATATTGTCGGCGTTGAGGGCTTTGTGTTCCGCACAAGAAAGGGCGAGATATCCGTTCACGCTCAGAAGATAACTCTGCTGTCCAAGTCCCTGCTGCCCCTGCCCGAAAAGTGGCACGGCTTAAAGGATCAGGACATGAGATACCGTCAGCGCTATGTTGACCTTATTGTAAATCCCGACGTGGCGGAGACCTTTAAGAAGCGCTCCAAGATAATCTCTTCCATCAGACGTTATCTTGACGATCAGGGCTTTATGGAGGTAGAAACTCCTATGCTGGTATCAAATGCCGGCGGCGCTTCGGCAAGACCCTTTGAGACCCATTATAATGCTCTTGACGAGGACGTTAAGCTGCGTATCTCGCTGGAGCTGTATCTCAAGCGCCTTATAGTAGGCGGTCTGGAGAGAGTATACGAAATAGGACGCGTTTTCCGCAACGAGGGCGTCGACACGCGGCACAATCCCGAGTTTACCCTCATGGAGCTTTATCAGGCTTACACCGATTACAACGGCATGATGGAGCTTACGGAGAATATGTTCAGATATCTTGCCAACGAGGTATGCGGTACGACCACAATACCTTACGGCGACAAGGAGATAGACCTTGGCAAGCCCTTTGAGCGCCTGACCATGGTTGAGGCTGTCAAGAAGTATTCGGGCGTGGATTTTGCTCGGGTAAAGACCGAGGAAGAGGCTAAGGCTCTGGCAAAGGAGCGTCATATCGAATTTGAGGACAGACATACAAGGGGCGATATACTTAATCTGTTCTTTGAGGAATATGTTGAAAAGCACCTTATCCAGCCTACATTTATTATGGATCACCCTGTGGAGATATCTCCGCTTACAAAGAGAAAGCCAAGCGATCCCGACTATGTTGAGCGCTTTGAGCTGTTTATCAACGGCTGGGAGATGTGCAACGCATACTCCGAGCTTAACGACCCTGTGGATCAGCGTCAGCGCTTTATCGCACAGGAGGAACAGCTGAAAAAGGGTGACGAGGAAGCCAACCGCATTGACGAGGACTTCCTGCGTGCGCTGGAGATAGGTATGCCTCCTACGGGCGGTATCGGCTACGGTATTGACCGTCTTGTAATGCTGCTGACAAACTCTCCTGCCATCAGGGACGTGCTTTTGTTCCCGACGATGAAGTCTTTGGACTAAATAATACAAGGGGTAACACAATTTTACGGGTTACCCCTGTAATTATATACGGGCAGCCCCAAGAAAGGATATTTTTATGGCTGATAACGAAAACAACGGCAAGATCACGGAGGAGACTGCCGACACCGACGACAGGGTGTGCATGAACGACGGAAAAAAGCCCTCCGTACTGAAAAATGTTATGGAAATGAATGAGCGCCGCCGCAGGGAGGAGCTTGAAGAGGAAAGCCGCCGCGCCGAGCGCCTTGCCGAAAAGGAACGTGTTCAGCGTGAGGAATATTCAAAGCAGCTGGCGCAGGAGCGCATACAGCTGATGAAGCTGAAGCAGGGCATTATTTCCGACGAGGACATACCCAAAGAGGAAGCGGAAGTAAAGCAGTATACGATTTGGGAGAAGATAAGCAACTTCTGTTACCATAATAAAGTATACATAATAATAGCGCTTATCGTTGCGGCGATCGGCGGATTCCTTATATTTGACCTTGTTACAAAGGTCGACCCCGACGTGGCTGTCATGATAATCGCCGAGGACGATGAGTTCTATTTCCGCACAAATGATATTGCGGCGCTGCTGGAGCAGTACTGCGAGGATTTCAACGGAGATAAGCATATTTCCGTGCGCGTAAGCTATCTGCCTGCGGTGGTGGACGAAAATTCCAACCTGTACTACTCACAGTCGGATCAGACCAAGCTTGTGGCGGAGTTTATGTCCTGCAACTCCATTATCGTTATTGCAGACCGATTTACCTGCGAGACGGTGGACATTGCCGACGGCGTTCTGGCGGATATGAGAGATATATATACCGACGATGAAAATGCCATGGAGCTGGGATATCTGCTGAAAAATACCGATTTTGACGAGGATATCGGCTATGAGGATATGCCCGATGACTTCTTTATCGGCTTCCGCGTGCCTGTTGAGGGTATGGGCAAAATGGAAAAATTCCAAGAGAATTATGATAACGCTCTGAAGCTGTGGGATAATTATCTCAGCGGCAATATTGTCAACCCCGCGGCGGAAGAGACTGAGAGCTGAAATTCAAGGGGGATATTATGGGCAGATTTGTAAAAAAAGTAAACCTCGACCCGAGAGAAATACGCTATATGAGCCTTGCCGACAAGCAGGAATGTATGGCGGAGATAGACAGGCGGCGCCGGATAGCGTGGTTGTATTCCCTGTTTTTCTGCGGCGGTATATTGCTGTATCTGATGGTGTATTCTATTGCTTCTACCATGTATACTCTGAGCGTTATGAAGCTTCTGCCTGCTCCCGGCACGCTGCTGTTTTTTGTGCCGTTCATAGTGTTTGTGCCCTCGTTTTTTGCTCACTCAATGCACGGGGGAAGTATTGTGGTGACCGCTGTTGCATATATGCTTGCGGGGTTTTACGTTATTGTCACGGGCAGCTTTGTCAACGCGTGGACAGCCCCCTTTGCCTTTGCCGGAGCTGTGGTATATTTTATACTATCGCGCACCTGCGATATGTATTACGCGCTGGAAAAGGAGGAGGGCTTCCCCGAATTTTGCGATATAAAATGTATGTCGGATTCCGCAAGGGAAATTATCGAGCGGAACAAAAAAGAAGAGGAGCCGCCCCTGCATATTATGACGGAGACGGCTATACTTGCGCAGAAGATGAAATCAGATGCTGCCGAGCAGAAAAAGGCGGAAGATACCTCTGCGGAAAAAGCCGACAATATTCCGTCCGAAACGGCAGAGGATAACATTCCTGCGGAAAATGCGGAGGATAACACCTCGGCGATAAAGAGCGATGAGAAAAAGCCTGCGGATAACAATATACCGTCGGAAAAAGCGGGGGAAAATAAAAAGCGCTCCCGTAAAAAACGGAAGCGCGGCAATTAAGCTACGGTATTGAGATTCTGACCCGGGGTTTCGTCAAACATTCCGACGGAGTAGCGGTCGGAGGTATCGGTGACCATTTTGGTGCGTGTTACGCCGCCTGCGGTGTATACTCTGCCGCATTCGGGGCAGATGGCGCGCTGAATGGTAACGCTTTGCGATACTATCTTCATGCCGTTTTTCTCCGCTTTGTCGCGGTTACGGACAACGTGCTCGTTTTCGTGGGCGCGCACAGCCATGTCTGCGGCGGAGGGCGCGACCCTTGTGGCGCTCTGGAAGGACACGCCCGAATCGTCGGAGTCGTCCTGATAACGTCTGTTTTTGCAGGTCTGACACTCAAAGGAGTCAAAGCGGCGTTTTTTATCGGCTTTGTCTGTCTCCTCGCTGCTCTTATCCTGTTTATTTTCAAGCTCGTCAAGGCGCGCTTCATAGCGTTTTATCTGCAGATCAAGGTTTTTTGCCTGCGCAGACTGAGCCTTGCCCTCCGCCGAAAGCTCTTCCAGCTTTTTCTCGCTTGAGGATATGCGAAGCTTTAAGTCGGATATTTTTGTTGAGGAGGATACTCCGCTTTGTCCCGAACCGTATGATAAGCCTGCAGAAATTCCCGAAATATCCATATACAGCGCTCCTTTCCGATAATTATTCGTAGTTACATTATATCATATCATGCATGGATTTTCAATAGTTTGGAAAATTTTTGGCGTTTTGCAGTAAAACGGCACTTACAAATTTATACATTTAACGGAGAAATACTATGGGAAGAAAAATTCTTGCGCCCGGAACGCTTCTTGCGCCTCTGCCTGCGGTCATGGTGACCTGCAGGAGCGGCGAAAGGACGGGCATACTCACTATTGCATGGACGGGCATCATCAACACAAAGCCGCCCGTAACATATATATCCGTGCGCCCCACAAGACATTCCTACGATATTATAAAGGAGAGCGGCGAGTTCGTCATTAACCTTACGACCTCCGCTATGGTGCGGGAGACCGACTTCTGCGGCGTGCGGAGCGGCAGGGACACGGACAAGATATCGTCGTGCAGGCTGGCGCTGTGCGAGGCTTCCGAGGTGAACGCGCCTGTGCTGGAGGGCAGTCCGCTGGCGCTTGAATGTAAGGTGCGTGAGATAAAGCCCATGGGCAGCCATGATATGTTTATTGCGGATATTGTTGCGGTGAACGCGGACGAGCGGTATATCGACAGCAAGGGCAAGATAAATTTGCAGCAGTCGGGGCTTATGGCGTATTCCCACGGGGAATATTTTGCGTTGGGCAGAAAGTTAGGCGAGTTCGGCTACTCCGTGGCGAAAAAGAAGAAAAATAAGTCGTACAACAGGGTAAAATAAAGCTGAATATGATACATTGTATCGTGTTTGCGAGAAATTTCAACAGGTAAAGTATACAAACTTTCAGCCGAAAATTCTCGGTATCCGACAAACTTGAAAGGAGCGGTCATATGGCGGAGAAAAACACGGCGGTACGTCTGGACAGGTTCCTGTCAAACCAGATGGGCATATCCCGCAGCGACGCCAAGGAGCTGATAAAAAAGCGGCTGGTGACGGTAAACGGCGCCGCTGCGAAGCTGTATGATATGAAAATACGCCCCGAAAGCGACGCTGTTGCGGCGGAGGGGCGGGAGATAGTATACCGCAGGCACATTTATATTATGATGAACAAGCCGCAGGGCGTGGTCTGCTCCACCCGTGACGGGGCTTCAAAGACCGTGCTGGAGCTGCTTCCGCCCGAGCTTTACCGCGAGGGCGTTTTCCCCGCGGGACGGCTTGACAAGGACACGGAGGGCTTTGTGTTCCTCACCGACGACGGGGAGCTGGCGCACAATATACTGTCCCCAAAAAAGCACGTGGAAAAGCTGTATTTTGCCCGTATGGAGCGTCCTGCCGAGGAAAGCTATATCGCGCGCTTTGCGGAGGGCATGGAGATAGACGGCGGAGACGTATGTCTGCCTGCAAAGTTGGAGATACTTGACGACCCCCATGAGGTATATATTACCATACGCGAGGGTATGTATCACCAGATAAAGCGTATGGCGGAGGCTCTCGGCAACAAGATAGTGTATCTGAAGCGCTTGCGCATAGGCGGGCTTGCTTTGGACGATGATCTGGCACCGGGCGAATGCAGGGAAATGTTGCACAAAGAAATCGAAAAAATTTATACAACTTTTATTCCATAATTTGTGAATTGGCTGTTATCCGTTATTTTTTCGTCAAACTAAATAAATAAGTTTTTAGAAGTTTAGTTAATAAGAGACTTGAAATTTATAGCGGAAATTTGGTATTATTATATCATAGCCGATGGTATGTCGGCAAGACTATTTTAATTGGGAGGTCCGCTCACTATGGCAAGTTTGTCACTTCGTTCAATCTATAAGAAATATCCCGGCGGCGTTGTTGCCGTTTCGGACGTTAATTTGGAAATCAAGGATAAGGAGTTCATTATTCTCGTTGGTCCTTCCGGCTGCGGTAAGTCTACTACTCTCCGTATGATCGCCGGTCTGGAAGAGATCTCCGAAGGTGAACTGTACATCGGCGACCGTCTTGTTAACGACGTTGCTCCTAAGGACAGAGATATCGCGATGGTTTTCCAGAACTACGCTCTGTATCCTCATATGACAGTTTTCGAGAACATGGCTTTCGGTCTTAAGCTGAGAAAAGTTCCTAAGGACGAGATCAGCCGTAAGGTTGAAGAAGCTGCTCGTATCCTCGATATCTCCCACCTCCTCGACAGAAAGCCGAAGGCTCTCTCCGGCGGTCAGAGACAGCGTGTTGCGCTGGGTCGTGCTATCGTTCGTGAGCCTCAGGTATTCCTCCTCGACGAGCCTCTGTCCAACCTGGACGCTAAGCTGAGAGCTCAGATGAGAACCGAGATCTCCAAGCTCCACCAGAAACTGGGTACTACATTTATCTACGTTACACATGACCAGACAGAAGCTATGACAATGGGTGACAGAATCGTTGTTATGAAGGACGGCTTCATTCAGCAGGTTGATTCTCCTCAGAACCTCTATACAAATCCTGTTAACCTCTTCGTTGCAGGCTTCATGGGCTCTCCTCAGATGAACTTTGTTGACTCCGTTCTCAGAAAGATCGAAGGCAAGTACACTATCGAATTTGGCTCCGAGGACACCAAGACCTCCAGAGGCAAGAAGTACTACATTGAGCTTCCCGAGTCCAAGGTTGACGAGGTTGTTCTTTCCGAATATGTTGACAAGGAGATCATCTTCGGTATCCGTCCCGAGAACATTCACGATGAGGAAATGTTCCTCTCCGCTGCTAAGACAGGCGTTATCGACTGTGACGTTGAGATCACAGAAATGATGGGTGCTGAGACATACCTCTACCTCAACTGCGAGGGTATTCCTCTCACAGCAAGAGTTGATCCCAGATCCACTGCTCGTCCTCAGGACAACATCAAGGTTGCTATCGATCCTAACAAGATCCACATCTTTGATAAGGAAACAGAAAAGACTATCGTTAACTGATTTGTCTCCAACTGAACAAAATACAGACTGCCCGAGCGGCTTGCTTGGGCAGTCTTTTTGTTTATTCTCCCAAGATATTGTGAAGCTGCGGCGGTATTCCCGAAAATACCGCCTTTTTTACGATAAAAGTCTTGAAATAAATTTGAAAATGTGGTATGATATATTAGTATAGCTATATTGTCGGAAAGGAAAATATAAATGGAATCAAAAACCGTGCAGTTCACTGTGAGAGACAACAACAATTTATACAGGCTGGAGCTTGCAAAGGCGCTTCTTCACACAATTGAATTTGATTTCACATATTTCTGGGAAAAATGTATCGAGGCGGGACGGGCTGCGAAAAAGTCCGGACGGCTGCCTATGGATATTGTTTCCTCTGCCAAAAATATTATCACGGGCTTTCACCCATATGTGGAGGCGCTTATCGGCAGCGACTTTTCCGAGATAGTTACCGACTGCATTATAGAGTACATCTGTCACTCCGAACGCATTACCACCGACGAGCTGTGGGGCAGATGCATTTCACCCAAAAATCTTTACGAGGAAGCCATTTTCAAGCGCATTTCCGAATACAAGACCGACCGCGCCGTCAATCAGTGGGGGAATATCGTCCGTATTCAGGAATATGCTAAAAATAAGGTCTCGTTTATATACGACTGCGGTCAGGATATCATACCCCAGTCAAAGGAAGCCATACATATCCGCAAGGAATATTTTGACTTGGCGTTTTCCGTTGCCGCCAACGAGCTTGGCATACAGGGCAGCAAGCTGCCCTCCGTCAAGGTGGCGAGCCCTGCGCTGACTCCCAACGCGCATTTTATCAATGCCAAGGTATCAAAGGAGATATACCGCAGGTTTGCGGAGGTGCTTCGTCTTGGGGGCGATATGTCCGTGCCCGAGGCAAAGGACTGCTCCCGTATCGGCGACAAGCTGGCTATGGAGGCGTATTCCTACGTTCGTGGCATGAAGCGTCCCGACGAGCTGGATATGAAGTTTATATCAAGTGCGCTGAAATTCAGCGCCGAGCCTGTTTATATGCCCGACAGTCTCAAGGCGGTCATCGACCTTGAATTTGACCTTATGGAGGAAAACAATATCATGCTGCGCAAGTGCGAAAGCTGCGGCAGATATTTTATCGCGGATTATGAGGGCTTCTACTGCAACCGCGTTACAAGCTCGGGTCACACCTGCCGCGAGCAGTATGCGGCGGTATACAAGGCTGCGGCGGAGGCGGCGGAGAAGTCCGTTATCAAGGCGGCGGCTGAACGGCGGGGCGAGGACGTTCCCGAGGACGTTGAAAAGCGCAGCCGCAAAATATACAATATACTCTCAAAACGTGTGGGCAAGACCATGGACGACAAGGAGTTCGACGAGTGGAGCAGGTATCTGTCCGACATGAAGCGCAATATCAAGCTGGGCGAGGCGTCCGTGGAGCAGCTGACGGAATTTCTTGACTACTCCGATACTCTTTGCGCCGACAAAAAGGATATCCCCGAAAAGCCCGCACAGGACTTTCAGGCGTTTGTCCCTGCGGAAAGATATACTTCCGCCGACGATAATATACACATCGTGTACAGGCACGACGAGGACAAGACCGAGCCCGCTGCGCCGCAGAATAATATACCGCAGAACAATGCGCCGCGCAATATAACGAGGGTCGTTTCTTCGGAGGACGCGCGGATAAAGCCTTTCCGTCCGCAGGAGTTTGACAGCCTTTACGACGCGTTTATGGCGGAGCACACCCCCGAGGAAAGCGCCGACGCTTCTCCCGAAAAGCCCAAGAAAAAGCAGGTGGAGATAAAGGCTCCCCAATGGAAGCGTATGACCCGCGCCGAGGCTTACGGTCTGACGTATAATTCGGAGGAATAAAATATGAATTTTATCAACGAGACCGCCGCTCTGAACGGTCTGGCGGATTATATTGTAAAAAGCGGTGTGTGCCTTTACAATGCGGTGAAATATATATACTCCCTTGCGGAGACCGACTTTTACCGCGTCAGCATAAAGGACGTGCTGAAGGTCATGCTGAACAATATTCCCGATACGGACTGCATTAAGGCGCTGGGTCTGCACATCGACGATTATACCTGCCGCGAAATGCAGGGGCAGGATTATAACAAGACACTTAATCTTATGGTATACAGTCTTGCGGTGCGCATTCCTGTGATGAAAAATATCAAGGTCAACGGCGAGACCATGACCGATGACCAGCTTTACAGGCTCTACACGGCGGTAATGGACAAGGGCGCGGAGAATTTCGGCGAGATAATCACCGAGTCCTTCCTTGAAACAAAGTACCTCGTGCGCAAGGGCAAGAAGCTGCCTCCGTTCACGGCGGACTGGTACAAGACCTACATTTATACCAAGGTGCCTGCGCTGGCGGAGATAACCAACAAGAATATGTTCCTGCTGGGCTTTGCGGACGTGCTGTTTGCCATGTTTTACTCCTGTGTGGAGGACGGTCTGGCGCGGAAAGTGCTGGAATATGCAGGCGGCGCCGATGAGCCCGAGGATAATGAGGAAGAATAATATAGTATAAAGGTGAGAAATTTGAAAATGAATTTTCAAACTCCGAGTTTTGTTT
>JBJEQM010000086.1:0-2570 GCA_051881755.1 Oscillospiraceae bacterium | reverse complement strand
GACCAGCTGGTCCGCTTCGCGGTTGGTGCGCTTACTGCGCTAAATTCCGATTTACCGTAAACCAACAAGGGCGCGCAGATAATACCGCACGCCCTTTTATATTTACGCCGGAGTTTTATCCGCGCGTTTTTCCTTTGCCGACATCTTGAAGCGCAGACGGAGGTTGTCCGTGATAAGCGCAATAAACTCCGAGTTGGTGGGCTTTCCCTTGCCGCCGTTTATGGTGTAACCGAACATTCCGTTGAGTATATCCACATCGCCGCGGTCCCATGCCGTCTCGATAGCGTGACGAATAGCACGCTCAACTCTGGAGGGCGACGTGTCAAATTTCCTCGCCACAGCAGGATACAGCAGCTTCGTAACGCTCTCCAGCATATCCGAGTCGGATATTGCAAGCAGTATGGCTTCGCGAAGATAATGATATCCCTTGATATGAGCCGGTATGCCGATTTGGTGTATGATATCCGTTACCACCATTTCCATGTGCGCCTCGTCGCCCGAGCCGCCGAAATCGGTAACATAGGAGGGTGTAATGTGCTGCACAACGCTGAGCAGAGTCTCCGTGTCAAAGGGTTTAAGTAAAAAATAAGCGTTGGAGCAGGACATCACCTGCTGTTCAATGTAGGCGTTGCGGTACTGGCTGATAACTATAAAAAACGGCTTCGTCTTTGAGTCGGCGCAGCGGCGGATAACGTCTACCGCGTCCGACGTGGGCATGATGGCGTCGCATATTACAATATCGGGCGACAGCTCCCCGATGGCTTTCAGTACTTCCCCTCCGTCGCTTCGGCAGGTAAACGACACGAAACCCGCGTCCTGTATAGCTCCTGCATATATTTTTCCAAATTCATTGCTGTCGTCGCCGATGAGAACTTTAACATTTGTTGACATAATGTAACCTCCTAAAATATTTTACAACCATATATTACCATATCATGCCATAAAAAGTCAATAGATTTTTGGAAATTTTTGTAATAAAAATATCGCGCAATTCGACATAATTTTTGTGCAATTTTTACTATATATTGACATTTTGCCGTAAATGCGGTACAATATGTATATTCTCCGCGAATTTTACACATCATGCCCGTTCCGTCTTTTTGCACAAAGGAAATATACATATATACGGGTTATTGGTGAAAAAATATAGGCATAAAAATGCAAAAAAGCCTTGACATAATATGTGCAAATGTGATATAATTGTATTACCTCTTGCAGAGGTCTATTTTTTTGCGCCCATTTTTATGTGCGCACGACCTCTCGACAAAAATGTCTGCGTAAAAATGCAGACATGATAATTGCCATAGAGGGAGGCACAGGGACTTCAGTTCCTGCAAAATCGAAGCGTTCCGTTTGGAACATTTAATAGGAGGTGCCGATATGAGAGTAAAGGTAACATTAGCCTGCACAGAGTGCAAACAGCGTAACTACTGTACTAAGAAGAACAAGAAGAACGATCCGGACAGAATCGAAATGAATAAGTACTGTAAGTTCTGCAAAAAGCACACTCTTCACAAGGAAACCAAGTAAGTTGAGGTGTGAAAATGGCTGATAACAAGAAAAATTCGTCCAAGAAGTCAATTGTGAAGCAGGCGGAAGCCAAGGCTGAACAGATGGCAAGGGAAAGCTCCAAGAAGTCCAAAAAGGGCGGAAAAAAGCAGAACCGCGTTATCAAGTACTTCAAGGATCTGAAAAGCGAACTGAAAAAAGTGGTATGGCCCAATAAGCAGAAGGTCATCAACAATACTGCTATCGTGCTTGTTGCAATGGTAATATGCAGTGTTGCAATATGGGCTATCGACAGCGGACTGGCTGCGCTGCTCAAGCTTGGTCTCGGCGCGTAAGACGGACGCTCCGCAGATTTACACTTTTTCTGCGGACTTATTAAAGGAAAGGATTGATCGTCAGAATGTCAGAAGCTGCAAAATGGTATGTCATTCACACTTATTCCGGCTATGAGAATAAGGTAGCTCAAACTATCCTGAAGGTAGTCGATAACCGTAATCTTCACGACCTCATTCCCGAGGTAAAGGTTCCCACGGAGCTGGTCAAGGAAATGACCGATTCCAACAAGGAGCGCGAAGTGGAGAGAAAGATTTTCCCCGGCTATGTGCTGGTAAAAATGGTTCTCACAGATGATTCATGGTATGTTGTAAGAAACACAAGAGGCGTTACGGGCTTTGTAGGTCCTGCTTCCAAGCCTGTCCCGCTGTCGGACAAGGAGGTCGAGGCGCTCGGTATAGATACTGTCAATACCGTTGTGGAGATCAACATCAAGCCCGGCGACAAGGTAAAGATATCCTCCGGTACTATGGAGGGCTTTGTTGGCGAGGTCAAGAGCATCAATACGGAAGATATGACCGTCGATGTTTCGGTATCCATGTTCGGACGTGAGACTCTTGCGACCGTTGAAATTTCCAAGGTCGCCAAAACGGACGAGTATTGATCGTCAAAGTAAAAATATAAACATGAACGGGTCTTTACGATCCTTATATAATTCGGAGGTGCATTTAAAATGGCACAGAAAGTTGTTGGCTTAATTAAGCTTCAGATCGCAGCAGGTAAGGCTA
>JBJEQM010000085.1:0-10085 GCA_051881755.1 Oscillospiraceae bacterium | reverse complement strand
AAGAATCTGAAGAAAATATTTCCGAGGAAAATATTGCGGAGGATATTGTACCCGAGGAAAATGCTGCCGAGGATATTATTGACGATAATGACGGAGACAATATTGTTGAAGATACCGAGGAAGCTGCGGAGAATATGACCGAAGAAGCCGAGGAAGATACTGCGGAAGAAGCGCCCGAGGAAGATACCAAGAAAGACCTGAAAAACGGTAAGTTCGGTTTCCTGTTTAAGGAGATAACCTTTGGCAAGAAGAAAAAGGACGGGGAAGAATGAAAATAATACTTGCATCAAACAACAAGAACAAGCTTCGTGAATTCCGCGAGATACTGGAGCCTATGGGCTTTGAGGTGGTATCGCAAAGCGAGGCGGGCGCGGACATTGAGGTGGAGGAAACAGGCACCACCTTTGAGGAAAACGCCTACCTTAAATGCAAGGCGGTATACGATATGTTCAAGCTGCCCGTTATCTCCGACGACAGCGGTCTGGAGGTGGACGCATTGAACGGTGCGCCGGGCATCTACTCCGCGAGGTATGCCGAGGAGGGCAAGCGTTGCGCGCGAGTGCTGTCCGAGCTGGAGAGTGTTCCCGATGAAAAGCGTACAGCACGTTTCAAGTGCGCAATATGCTACATTGACCATAAGGGCGTTATACATTCCGTCACGGGAAAATGCGAGGGCAAAATAGGCTACGAAAAGCGGGGCACTAACGGCTTCGGCTACGACCCCATTTTCATGTACGGTGACAAGTCCTTTGCAGAGCTTTCCGCCGAGGAGAAAAACTCCGTCAGTCACCGCGCGGACGCTTTGCGGAAATTTCGGCAGCTGTTTAGTGAATAATGCACGGCTTGTTCGCGAATTTTGTCATTATAAAAAGCGTACACATTATACAAAATATGTAAAAAACTTTTTGTAGGGCGAGTTCTCCCCGCCCGCAGGATAAATGATATATTTTGTAAATTCGGGACGGGAGACCCGTCCACCTACAAAATTTGTCGGGATATTGAATAAAGTTGATTTTGGAAAGGAAAAATAATATGCTTACAAGCAAACAGCGGGCGGTACTGAAAAGTATCGCATCAACCGAGGACACCATTTTACAGGTGGGCAAAAACGGCGTTATCGACACGCTGGTATCGCAGGTTTCGGACGCTCTCAAAGCCCGCGAGATAGTGAAAATGAAGGTGCTGGACGGCGCTATGCTCACCGCGGACGAGGCGGCGCGGGAGCTTGCGGAAAAGACCAAGTCCGAGGTAGTTCAGGTCATCGGCAACAAGTTCGTGCTTTTCAAGCGCAATCCACAAAAGCCGAAGATCACGTTTTAACATGAGGACGGCTATATTCGGCGGCAGCTTCAATCCCGTACACTTGGGGCACGTTAATTTAGTACGGGAAACTGCGGAAAAGGTACAGCTTGACAGAGTCATTGTCATGCCCACGTTTATCTCCCCGTTCAAAAAGGACAGCAGCGTATTTGTTGCCGACGGTGCGAACCGTCTGGAGATGTGCCGTCTTGCCTTTGAGGATATGCCCTTTGTATCCGTCAGCGACTATGAGCTTTCGCGGCAGAAGGTCAGCTACACGGTGGAGACCATGCGGCATTACAAGGCAGAGCTCCCCGACGATGAGCTGTATTTTATCATGGGCAGCGATATGCTGCTGTCGCTGAAAAAGTGGAACAGCTTCGAGGAGATAATGCGGCTTTGCACCATAATCGCCGCCTCCCGTGAGGAAAACGAGAGCGATATTGACAAATTACGAAAAGAAGCACATGATTTGGAAAAATACGGCAGGGTCATTGTGGTAAATATATCTTCATTCGAGGTATCTTCTACGGAAATTCGTGAAAAAATTATAAATAATCGGGATATATCTTGCTATGTGCCAAAAAAAGTAGTAAAATATATTCTGGATATAAATTTATATTCGCAAGGATATGTAAAATGAAAGGACGGCGAGGCTCTTGTACTCTGTTGACGAGCTGACCCATATTTTAAGTATACGGCTTTCCAAAAAGAGATTTACCCACAGTCTTAATGTTGCTGCCGAGGCGAAAAAGCTGTCGGAATACTACGGCTTTTCCCGCCCCGACACGGCGTATCTTGCGGGACTTATACACGACTGCTGCAAGGAGATACCTGCCGAGGAGCAGCTTGATATGGTGAAGAAGTCGCGCCGCAATGTGACCGAGGAGGAAATGCGCGTGACCGCGCTGTATCATTCCATCGCGGGGGCGTGGTATGCCGAGCACGCTTTCGGCATCACCGACGAGGATATACTCAACGCAGTGCGGTATCACACCGTAGGCCGCGCGGGAATGAGCAGGCTGGAGGAGATCATATACATAGCCGACCTTATCTCCGCCGAGCGGAACTACAAGGACGTGGCTAAAATGAGAAAATACGCATACCAGAGTTTGGAAAAAGCCATGCTGGAGGCGCTGAGATTTTCCATAAAGGACGTGGTGGAAAAGGGCTCTTTCCTGCCCGTACACACTATCGAAGCGTATAATCAATATACACAGGAGGAAAAGAATGACAGAGGAAAAAATTCTTGAAACCGCAGTCAAGGCTCTGGACAGCAAAAAGGCGGAGGACATCTGCGTTATCCGCATAAGCGACAAGACCATCATCGGCGACTATTTCGTCATCGCAAACGGCACCTCCTCCACCCACACCAAGGCTCTGGCGGACGAGGTGGAATATCAGCTGGGTGAAGCGGGCGTCAAGCCAAAGCAGGTCTCGGGCGCTAACGGCTCAAACTGGGTTGTGCTGGATTACTCCGACATTATCGTCCATGTTTTCAGCAAGGATATGCGCGAGTTCTACAATCTTGAACGCCTATGGCGCGACGGCGAAAATATCGACATTTCAAAATGGGTAAAGCCCGATTGATGGCATATGAAGGATATACGGGATTATCTGGACAGCTACGGCGACGAGGACATAATCGCACCGAAGCTTGAATCCATGGACGGCACTCCCCTTGACGGGGAGGACATTGCGGAATACACCGCGCCGAAGGATATAAACCAAACCACAGACAGCAGACGGATAATCGCTGTGGCTCACGGGGACGGCGTCGACACTTCGCCGATGATAGAGGAAATGGACGGCACTCCCCTGTCCGATGAGGATATACGCCAAGACGCGCTGCGTGAGGCAGAGCCTGTCCGCCGCACCGAGATGTTTCCGCCCAAGCCCAAGGTTGACTTGTACGAGGGCAAGCAATATAAAGATAATCTCGGTATGCTTGACGCGGGGGAAAAGATAGCAAGGGTCGTGGGTATCATAGTTATCGTCCTTGCGGTGCCTGCCATAATAAACTCGTTTATTTCGGGAGGAATGGCGGACTTTCTCACAGCGGCGGTGCGCATTGCGGCGGCGGTCATGTTTATGAAAGGGTATGACTGGGGACGCATTATGCTGGCGATAGCGCTGGCAATATCATTCTACGGTCCCTTTGTGCTGCTCGTTGTGCCCGAAACGCCTGCTCCGCCATTTATGCAGGGTGTTTACATCGTACTTATGATATTTTATATTGTACTGGAATACTTTGTATGCTTAAACAAAGACGTTAAAACATATTTCAGAAGATAAGTCAATGAAAGGGGTTAAAGCATTATGAATTCACCATTAGACGAATTTGACGGCACACTTCCTACCTTGGAAAATCTGGACGGAACTCCCATGGAGACTTCCGCTCCGCAGCAGGATACGTTCTCCAAGACAGCCGAGGTAAAGGAACCTACCTTCCGCGACGACCATGTAAACGCCGAGCAGAAATATTTCGGCGATATGCCGTCGCCCTATACTCTTCCCGAGGAGCTTCGCCGCAAGAAGCCCGAAGCGGAAGAATATGACCCGTATTCATACACCGCGCCAAAGTCGGATTTTTACAGCAGCAACAGCAGCGATTTCTCCACACTTGCCGAGCAGGGACGGAGCATCGTAAAGGTAATTGCGATCATCGTTATAGTTATCTCCGCTTTTGACGCTGTCATGGCGCTTGCAACAGGAAGCTTCGCAAGCATCGGCGGCGCGATAATACGCATTATTGCCGCCATTGAATTTATGCAGGGCAAAAACGGCGGACGTATTTTCCTTATTTTATGCTCCATTGTTACCGTAATTGCTTCAATTGTATATATATTCGTGATCGACTGGGCTATTTTCCAGCTGTTGTATGTTTTCCTTGCAATAGGCTTTGCGGTCATAGGATATCTTCTCTGCTTTGATAAAAGGGTCAAGGCATACTTCGGAAAGTAACATCTATAAAGGTGTTAATATACATATTAAATATAAAAGGATTGATTAAAAATGGCTGAACGCTACGATTTTTCCGCCATTGAACAGAAATGGCAGAAATACTGGGACGAACACCACACCTTTGAGGCGTCGGAGGATCACACCAAGCCCAAGTTTTACGCTTTGGTAGAATTTCCCTACCCCTCGGGCGCAGGTATGCACGTCGGACACATCAAGGCTTACTCCGGTCTGGAGGTCATCAGCCGCAAGCGCCGTCTTGAGGGATACAACGTAATGTTCCCCATCGGCTTTGACGCTTACGGTCTGCCCACCGAAAACACCGCCATCAAAACAGGCGTACACCCCCGAAAGGTCACCGACAACAATATCAAGAAGTTCACAAATCAGCTCCGCCGCGTAGGCTTCTCCTTTGACTGGTCACGCGTTGTGGATACCACCGATGATAAATACTACAAATGGACCCAGTGGATATTCCTGAAAATGTACGAAAAGGGTCTGGTATTCAGAGATAAGACCTTGGTAAACTACTGCCCCAGCTGCAAGGTAGTTCTCTCCAACGAGGACTCACAGGGCGGCAAGTGCGACATCTGCCACAGCGATATCGTACAAAAGACCAAGGAAGTATGGTACCTCCGCATTACGGAATATGCCGACAAGCTGCTTGAGGGTCTTAAGGACGTTGACTATCTCCCCAATATAAAATTACAGCAGGAAAACTGGATAGGCAAGTCCACAGGCGCATTCGTTGACTTCACTATCAAGGAGAACGGCGAAAAGCTCCGCATATATACTACACGTCCCGACACGCTTTACGGCGTAACGTTCATGGTAATCGCTCCCGAGCACCCCATTATCGAGAAGTATCGTGACAGTATCGCCAATATTGACGCGCTGGACGCTTACAAGGCGGAATGCGCCAAAAAGAGCGAATTTGAGAGAACACAGCTTGTCAAAGATAAGACGGGCGTAAAGATAGAGGGTCTGACGGCTATCAATCCCATCACCGAAAAGGAGATACCCGTTTACATTTCCGACTACGTTATGATGGGCTACGGCACAGGCGCTATCATGGCTGTTCCCGCCCACGACGGCAGAGACTACGACTTTGCAAAGAAGTTCGGCATTGATATTATCGAAGTCATCAAGGGCGGCGACATTTCCAAGGAGGCTTACACGGGCGACGGTGAAATGGTAAACTCGGGCAGCCTTAACGGTATCACAAACAAGAAAGACGCTATCGCAAAGATGCTGGAGATACTGGCTGAAAAGGGCGTTGGCGAAAAGGGCGTACAGTACAAGATGAAGGACTGGGCGTTCAACCGTCAGAGATACTGGGGCGAGCCTATCCCTATCGTACATTGTCCTCACTGCGGTATCGTTCCCCTGCCTTACGAGGAGCTGCCTCTCGACCTGCCCCCCGTTGACAACTTCCAGCCGGGCTCCAACGGCGAGAGCCCTCTTGCCAAGATAGATTCATTCGTAAACTGCAAGTGTCCCAAGTGCGGCTCTGACGCAAAGCGCGAGACCGATACAATGCCCCAGTGGGCAGGCTCGTCATGGTACTTCCTGCGCTACTGCGACCCACACAACGACAAGGAGTTCGCTTCACAGGAAGCGCTGAAATACTGGATGCCCGTTGACTGGTACAACGGCGGCATGGAGCACGTTACACGTCACCTTATCTACTCCCGTTTCTGGCACAAATTCCTCTACGACATCGGCGAGGTACCCACTCCCGAGCCTTATGCAAAGCGCACCGCACAGGGTCTTATCCTCGGTCCCGACGGTGAAAAGATGAGCAAGTCCCGCGGAAATGTTGTTGACCCCAACGATGTTGTTGACCAGTACGGCGCGGACGTTCTGAGAGTTTATGTTCTGTTCATGGGCGACTATGAGCAGGCGGCGCCTTGGAGCGAAAGCAGCATGAAGGGCTGCAAGCGTTTCCTCGACAGGATATGGGGCTTGCAGGAAATTCTCACAGACGGTGATGAATACCGCAGCGAGCTGACGTCCTCCATGCACAAGACCATCAAAAAGGTCACCGAGGACATTGAAGCAATGAAGTTCAACACTGCGATCGCCGCAATGATGACCCTGCTTAACGAAATATACGCTCTCGGCAGCATAAACAAAGCTGAGCTGAGAAGTCTGCTTATAATACTCAATCCGTTCGCTCCCCACATCACCGAGGAGATATACAACAGCGTATACGGCGGCATACTCAACGAACAGAAATGGGTAGGCTACGACGAGGCTCTCTGCGTTGACAGCACCATTGAGATAGCCGTACAGATAAACGGCAAAATAAAGGCAAAGCTGAACATCGCCGCAGACGCAGGTCAGGACGAGGTGCTTGCTCTGGCAAAGGCTGACGCTGCCGTTGCTCAGGCTATCGAGGGCAAGTCCATTGTAAAGGAAATTTACGTCAAGGGCAGACTTGTAAACATCGTTGCAAAGTAAAATTATCCCCTGCTTCGGAGAGCTTTTCTCCGCGGTACGGGGCAAAATATACAAAATAATGACAGTTTTAACTTTGAGTTATACTATGATAAAAATTGGAGTATAAAATTTGTGCAAGTTTTTTCGATAAGGGCTTGACAATATCCTGATTTTATTGTATAATTATGAAGTTATATCTTATATTAACCTCTGCCGCAGCGGCAAAGGGAGGGAATCAAATTGGCAGAAATTCGTGTTGGAAAGAACGAATCCTTAGAGACTGCTCTCAAGCGTTTTAAGAGAAGCTGTGCTAAGGACGGCGTTATTGCCGAAGTTCGCAAAAGAGAACACTATGAGAAGCCTTCGGTAAAGCGCAAGAAGAAGTCCGAAGCTGCTCGTAAGCGTAAGTATTAATAATAATTAACGCTAAAAGCAAGTAAAAGCGGATGGAGTTTCTCTGTCCGCTTTTCTGTTTATGTGGAGAAAGAAATGTTATTTAAACCTACCTACGCGCTGAAAAGCGTGAAAAATATAACCCCCGAGCTGCTAAAGGCGGAGGGTATCGAGGCGCTTATCCTCGACCTTGACAATACTCTTACAACACACAACAATCCCCGTCCTGCGGAGGGTGTGCCCGAGTGGCTGGAGCTGATGAAAAGCAGCGGCATAAAGCTGCTTATCGTGTCCAACAACCACGCGCCCCGCGTAACGCCCTTTGCGGAAATGCTGGGACTGGAGTTTGTCCCCGAGGGAGCAAAGCCGCTGCCTAAGGGATACAATATTGCGGCGAAAAAGTTTGGTCTGCCCAAGGACAAGATATGCGCCGTGGGCGACCAGATATTCACGGACATACTGGGAGCAAATCTGGCGGGAATACGCTCGATTTTTGTGTACCCTATAGAGTTTGAGAGCAGTCTGCCGTTCCGCATAAAGCGGTTTATTGAGCGTCCGCTTCTGCCGAAAGAATACAAATAATAAAATAACGGCAAAATGTATTGACAAATAAACAAACGTGGTGTATAATATAACCGTACAAATGAGGTTATGTGTTTCCATGAGGACACACAAAAGCGTCGCCCCCGAAGTTGCAGCTTCGGGGGCGACGTTTTGCTAAAAAATTTTTTGGGCTACTTGTCGGACTTGAAATGTCTGTCTAACCACTTGCAGATGTAATTACTTATCACACCAGCCATAACAGACAAAATAAATGAGGTTATGTATTCCATAAGTTCCACCTCCTTTCCCCGTCAGATTACTCCAACAGGTAAGAAGCCGACAATGCAATAATTATATCATATTATATGGTAATTTGTCAATTTTTCATTACGTCCTTATACATTCTTGACAACCTGCTCCGCCGCTGATATAATATAATCAGAATATTATCCGAAAGGAATGATAATATGTATATCGCCGACGATAAGCGCTACGACCGCATGGTATACCGCCGCTGCGGAAAAAGCGGTCTGAAGCTGCCTGCGGTTTCACTTGGCTTGTGGCAGAATTTCGGCTACAAGGACAGCTTCGACAACATGGAGCAGATGTGCCGCACCGCTTTCGACCTTGGTATCACTCATTTCGACATTGCCAACAACTACGGCAGCCCCTACAACGGCTCTGCGGAGGAGAATTTCTGCCGCATACTCGACCGCGGTCTGCGGCAGTACCGCGACGAACTTTGTATCTCAACCAAGGCAGGCTATGATATGTGGCCCGGTCCTTATGGCGACAAAAACGGCTCGCGGAAGTACCTCACCGCCTCACTCGACCAAAGCTTAAAGCGGCTGGGGCTTGATTATGTGGATATTTTTTATCACCATGTCCCCGACCCTAATACTCCCGTGGACGAGACCGCTCTCGCCCTTGATAATGCCGTAAAGCAGGGCAAGGCGCTGTATGTGGGCATATCAAACTACAACAAGGCGCAGACCGAGGAGATAATGAAGATTTTCCGCGAACTGAAAACGCCTTTCATAGTAAATCAGCCGTCATATTCCATGCTCAACCGCTGGATAGAGCGGGACGGTCTGGACGACTTTGCCAAAGAGCAGGGCTTTGGTCTGGCGGTATTTTCGCCTTTGTATCAGGGCTTCCTCACCGACCGCTACCTTAAAGGCATACCTGCGGATTCGCGTATCGGCAAGGGCAACACATGGATTGCAAACGAGCTGGACGACCACATGATAAAGCGTCTCAACGCGCTGAACGATATTGCCGCAAGCCGCGGTCAGAAGCTTTCGCAGATGGCGCTGTCATGGGTACTGCGCACGGACAAGATAACCACGGTGCTTATCGGAGCCAGCCGTCCGCAGCAGATCATCGAAAACGCCGAGGCGGCATACAAAACAGACTTCACTCCCGACGAATTGTCGGCGATCGAAAATATACTTAACAGCTGAAAGAGGTAATAATTATGGGTAAAATTCTTGTAACGGGCGGTGCCGGATTTATCGGCAGCCACACCTGCGTAGAGCTTCTCAACGCGGGCTATGACATTGTTGTAATGGACAATTTCTGCAACTCCAAGCCCGAGGCGCTCAACCGCATCAAAAAGATAACAGGCAAGGACTTCGCATTTTACGAGGCGGATATGCTGGACTACGCCGCTACAGACAAAATATTTGCGGAGCAGGACATCGACTCCGTTATCCACTTTGCGGGACTGAAAGCCGTTGGCGAATCCTGCGCGAAGCCGCTGGAATACTACCACAACAATATCGACGGCACTATTACCCTGCTGCGCGTTATGCGTGAGCACGGCTGCAAAAAGATAGTGTTCTCCTCCTCCGCCACGGTCTACGGCATGAACAATCCTATCCCCTACATAGAGACCTACCCCACCTCCGCAACAAATCCCTACGGCTACACCAAGGTAATGATAGAGCAGATACTTACGGATATATCCAAGGCGGACGGCGAATGGAGCGTTGCACTTCTGCGCTACTTCAATCCTATCGGAGCGCATGAGAGCGGTCTTATCGGCGAAAATCCCAACGGTATACCCAACAATCTTATGCCTTATATTGCTCAGGTGGCTGTTGGCAAGCTGCCCTGTCTGAACGTTTTCGGTGATGATTACGACACCGTTGACGGTACGGGCGTACGCGATTATATCCACGTTGTTGACCTTGCGCGGGGACATCTCTGTGCGGTAAAGTACGTTATGGAGCACAAGGGCGCGGAAGCTGTAAATCTCGGCACGGGCAAGGGCACCAGCGTACTGGAGCTTGTTCACGCATTTGAAAAGGCGTGCGGCAAGGAGATAGCATACAAGATAACCGACAGACGTCCGGGCGACATTGCGGTATGCTACGCCAACACGGACAAGGCAAAGCAGGTTTTCGGCTGGGAGGCTGAGTACGGCATCGACAAAATGTGCGAGG
>JBJEQM010000084.1:0-2580 GCA_051881755.1 Oscillospiraceae bacterium | reverse complement strand
GTGTATGGATTTTGCGCAGATTTTTTGTCTACACTTTTATTGGTTATTAGTATTAAAGACCTTGCAGGATAAAATGATACCCTGCAAGGTCTTGATATTATTTAAACGCTTCTCTTATCTTGTCGAAGAAGCTTCTGCGCTTGGTGTAGTTTTCATCGGTCATGGATTCGTCAAATGCTTTAAGCAGGTCTTTCTGCTTCTTGGTAAGGTTTTTCGGCACCTCTACGGTAACGTGAACGTACTGGTCGCCGCGGTCGGAGCGGTTTATCTTCTTTACGCCCTTGCCCTTGAAGCGGAATATCGTGCCGTTCTGCGTGCCCTCGGGGACGTTATATTTTACCTTGCCGTCAATGGTGGGAACGGTTATCTCCGCGCCGAGGACAGCCTGAGTGTAAGTAATTGGTATCTCTGTGTGGATATCGTAGCCGTCACGCTCGAAAATGGGGTCGGGACGTACCGATACCGTAACGTGCAGATCGCCGCTGGAGCCGCCGTTTACGCCTGCATGACCCTGACCGCCCACCTGCAACGTCTGACCGTCGTCGATACCTGCGGGAACAGTGACCTTTATCTTCTTGGATACGTTTATCCTGCCGTTGCCGTGACACTTGGAGCAGGGATTTGTGATTATCTTGCCCTTACCGCCGCATCGCGTACAAGGCTTGCTCTGGGATATCATGCCGAAAGGCGTGCGCTGTGTGACCTTGACCTGACCTGTGCCGTGACAGTCGGGACAGGTTTCAGAGCCGCTGCCTGCCGCCGAGCCGCTGCCGCCGCAGTCGGGACACTTTTCCATGCGGTTGACGGTAACTTCCACTTCCTTGCCGAAGCAGGCGTCCATAAAGTTAAGGTTGATATTGGTCTGGATATCCTGACCTCTTCTGGGAGCGTTGGCGTTTGAACGTGACGAGCCTCCAAAGCCGCCGCCGAAGAAGCTGTTGAATATATCGCCGATGTCGCCCATATCGCCGAAGCCGCCGCTGAATCCGCCGCCGTAGCCGCCACCGCCGTAGGACGGGTCAACGCCTGCGTGACCGAACTGGTCGTAGCGCGATTTTTTGTCCTCGTCGGAAAGCACCTCGTAAGCCTCGTTGACTTCCTTGAACTTTTCCTCCGCCTCTTTATCCCCGGGGTGAAGATCGGGGTGATATTTCTTGGCAAGCTGTCTGTATGCCTTTTTTATATCCTCTGCGGAAGCGCTCTTGTCTACCCCGAGGACTTCATAATAATCTCTTTTATCAGCCATGGTGAGCCTCCGTATAATTCCCGAAAAAGCGGCTCCGACATATAAATCGGAAATCCGCTTCTCCGTTATCTGTTAAGCCGTGTCTGCGGCTGATTTTTTATTCCGCGTCGTGGAACTCAGCGTCAACGAAGCCGTTGTCGCCGCCATTGTTGCCGCCGTTGTCGGAAGCGCCTGCCTGACCGCCCTGAGCAGCCTGTGCAGCAGCGCCCGCAGCCTGATATACCTTAGTTGCAACGTCGGAGAATGCCTTCTGCAGCTCGTCTGTCTTAGCCTTGATATCGGCTGTGTTGTCGGTCTTTACAGCTTCCTTGAGAGCGTCGATCTTGGGCTGAACGCTTGCCTTGTCGTCAGCGCTTACCTTGTCGCCGAACTCGCCGAGAGCCTTCTCGCACTGGAATACAAGGTTTTCTGCGTTGTTCTTGACATCAACAGCTTCCTTGCGCTTCTTATCCTCTTCCGCATACTGTGCAGCCTCGTCAACAGCCTTCTGGATATCCTCCTTGGACATATTTGTGGAGGACGTGATGGAGATATGCTGCTCCTTGCCTGTGCCGAGGTCCTTTGCGGATACATTTACGATACCGTTTGCGTCGATATCGAATGTAACTTCGATCTGAGGGATACCTCTGGGAGCGGGAGCGATACCGTCCAGACGGAACATACCCAGCTGCTTGTTATCCTTGGCGAACTCACGCTCACCCTGGAGAACGTTGATATCAACGGCAGTCTGATTGTCCGCATATGTGGAGAATACCTGAGACTTCTTTGTAGGAATGGTGGTATTTCTTTCGATCATCTTTGTGCAAACGCCGCCTGCTGTCTCAATACCGAGAGACAGAGGAGTTACATCAAGTAGCAGCAGACCCGTTACGTCGCCGCCGAGAACGCCGCCCTGGAGAGCAGCACCGAGAGCAACGCACTCATCGGGGTTGATGCCCTTGAAAGGATCCTTGCCGATAAACTTCTTGACAGCCTCCTGAACAGCGGGGATTCTGGAGGAGCCGCCTACCATCAGTACCTTATCAAGCTCGGAAGCGCTGAGACCGCTGTCTGCAAGAGCCTGCTTAACGGGACCCATTGTGGACTGTACAAGGTCGGAGGTCAGCTCGTTGAACTTAGCCTGTGTAAGTGTAAGCTCAAGGTGCTTAGGACCTGCTGCGTCGGCTGTGATATAAGGAAGATTTATTGTGGAGCTGGGTGTGGACGAAAGCTCGATCTTAGCCTTTTCGGCAGCTTCCTTGAGACGCTGCATAGCCATCTTGTCGCCTGTGAGGTCGATGCCCTCTGCTTTCTTGAATTCGTCTACCATCCAGTTGATGACTCTCTGGTCGAAG
>JBJEQM010000083.1:0-10118 GCA_051881755.1 Oscillospiraceae bacterium | reverse complement strand
TAAAGCACATTTTCAGACCGTCAAACTGACCCTTGAACTCGCGTATTGTCATTAAGTCCGCCAGCACCTGACAGGGGTGACAGAAATCCGTCAGACCGTTTATAATAGGTATAGAGCCATATTCGGCAAGATCCTCCACCTCTTTCTGCTCAAAGGTGCGTATCATTATACCGTCAAGATAGCGGGAAAGCACGCGCGCTGTATCCTGTACAGGCTCGCCGCGGCCTATCTGCAAATCGTTGGAAGAAAGGAACAGCGGATTGCCCCCCAGCTGATACATACCCGTTTCAAAGGAAACTCTTGTACGGGTAGAGGCTTTCTGGAATATCATACCCAAAGACTTGCCCTGCAAATGCGGGTGCGGAATACCGTGCTTCAGCTCATATTTAAGCTGATCGGCAAGGTTGAGAATATCAAGTATCTCCTCTGTTGAGAGGTCAAGCATTTTCAGTAAGTGTTTCATTAGAATTATCCTCCTTGTATTTATCGTAAATATTTTGTATTTTACCTTGTTTGATATATTCCAGCTGCCGCGCGCATTTATCCGCAGCACGCTTTTGCAGTATCGTCGCAGCGCTTCTGCAAGCAGCCTCCATAGCGCCGTCCGCTTCCACAAATCTCCGCAGCTGGGCAAAAGCCATAGCCTTTACGCACATTATACCGATATCGGCGCTTTTATCCGTTATTTCGGGGAGCTTTTCCACCAGCCCCAAAGCGCTTTGTCCGTCAGCATGATAAAGACAATATTCAGCAACAACGCATCTTATGTATGCGCCGAAGTCACCCTCGTCCATAAACTCGTTTATAAGCGCCGCATTATTGTTGTATATTATTTCCGCGGTCTTGATATCTCCCGTCTCCATAAGGCTTGAAATATATACACAGAGATATGTGACTCTTTTTATTTTTTCGGATACAGCCCATTTTATATCGTCGCCCTCATTAATGTCGTAATTTCTCAAAAGACCAACCGCTTCTTCGTATCTCCCGTCTCCGTTATATGAGTCCGCCAGAATAATTATGGCGTCATTTTTTTCGCAGGCATTTTTCGGAGCATTATATATTTCAAGCAGCTTTTCCTCCGTATCGCGGGAAAGTCTGCCGTCCCGCTGCAGCTCGGCTGCGCAGGCTTCTCTCAGCAGCATTGTCCTGTCCTTATGTTTCACAAAAAGCTTCAGCCCCGCAAAGTAAAAGACAGCCGAGAGAGCCGCCGCCCCGAATATCCCCAGAAACAGACCGCCTAAAAACTTTCTCGGCGACATATCACATATTTCCGCTGCAAAAATAAATATTACCGCGAATATTATGTAAAATATCACCGTCCACAAGCCGATAGCCTGAAAACGAGATTCTGTTATTTTTTTCATAAGTACCCCGTTTTATTTTGCTTTTCTTACTTTCTCCATAAATTCGTCAATAGTTTTGTTAAGTCTCGCCGCGCATTTATAGGGCAGATTATGACCCGCGCCGTCCCACATATCATATGAGCAGTTGTGGTTTCTCTGACAAAGAGCGCGGACGGAGTTTCTTACCTCCATATCCTCTTTCAGACCGCACAGCGCCAGAAGAGGCATATTCAGTTGGGCATATTCGGGATAATTATCAAGGTCAATGCCGTTATCCGCCGCCGCCGCCAGATTGTTTACCTTCTGATTGGTGCAGTATTCAGTATGAAGCTTTTTATCCTCGCCGTACAAGCCCAGCGCGATAGCGCTTACATTTATGGTGAGAGGATTTTTCATCTTGCCCTCGTTATCATTGATACGGCGGAGCGCCTTTTCAATATCGGGCATAGTTTTCAGCAGCCACGGACTTATCATTATCGCCCCGTTGAAGATATCGTCGCGCTTGCAGATAAGGGGCAGACAAAGCTGAGCGCCGAGAGAAAATCCGATAAGCGTGCAGGGCTTGCGGAAAGACTCGGCAAGCTCGATTATCTGCTCAATAGCCTTATCGGTGTTAAATTCCTCCTTTGCCGCCTCACCGAAGCCGGGGATATGCGGTATAACAAGGAAATAATTCTTCATCAGCTCATGCTGTCTTGCAAATGTATAAACGTAATCCTCGCCGTGGAGAAAAATAATTGTAGGATTGAATTTATTTCCGTAGGTTTTATAGTGTATCATTCCGAAAGCCTCCCTTAATGAATCAAGCTGTAAATTAGATTAATTATACAATAAAATGTCCCTTATTTCAAGATACATATTGTAAATATCCTTGCCGTGTTTTAGGCAAAATCGCACAAATACAAGTTATTTCAGAAGCTCCGCAAGAACAGCTATACCCTTGTCTATCTCGTCGTATGTGATATTCAGCGGCGGCAGCAGACGAAGCTTATCCTTAGCCGTCAGCAGCAGCAGACCCTTTTCGACGGCAGCCGCGCAGACCTCAGCCGCCTTTTTGGTTTTCAGACGTATGCCCATCATCAAGCCTATGCCGTCCACACCGTCCACCTCGGGTATCTCCGCAAGCTTTCTGCGGAAATATTCACCCTTTGCGCATACATCGCCGAGGAAGTCCGCGTCCGCCGCCTTGTTAAGCACCGCCAGACCGCCTGCACAGGCAAGAGGATTTCCGCCGAATGTGGAGCCGTGAGTACCCTTGACCAGCACCCCCGAGCATTTCTCCGAAGCAAGACACGCTCCCACGGGAACTCCCCCCGCAAGACCCTTTGCCATGGTGGTTATATCGGGCTTTACGCCGAAATTTTCCGCCGCAAGGAATTTTCCCGTGCGTCCCGCGCCCGTCTGTACCTCGTCGGCGATAGTAAGTATGTCCTTTTCCGCGCATACCTTGAATATTGCGTCAATATATTCCTTATCCAGCACGTTTACTCCGCCCTCGCCCTGAATAAATTCAAACATGACCGCACATACGCTGTCGTCTGTCTTGGACAGCAGGTCATCAATATTATTAGGCTCGGCGTAGATAAAGCCCTCCGTAAAGGGGAAGAAATAGTTGTGGAAAACGTCCTGACCCGTAGCGGAAAGGGTCGTGACCGTCCTGCCGTGGAAGCCGTTTTTCAGGGTGATTATATTGTACCGCTTAGCCTCCGCGCCGTACTTATCAAAGGAGTATTTTCTTGCTATCTTTATGGCGCACTCGTTAGCCTCCGCTCCCGAGTTGCCGAAGAATACCTTGTCGTATCCTGCCGCCGCGCAGAGCTTCTCGGCGAAATCCGCCTGTACCTTTGTATAGTAGTAGTTGGAGGTGTGCTGTACCGCCCTTGCCTGCGCACAGACAGCGTCAGCCCAGTCCTTGTCGCAGTAGCCCAGAGAGTTTGTGCCGATACCGCTGCCGAAGTCGATATACTCCCTGCCGTTTTCGTCCACGGCAGTGCGTCCCTCGCCCTTTTCCATTACAACGGGCATACGTCCGTAGGTGCCCATAACGTGTTCATTGAATTTATCTATGGTGCTCATTTTATCCTATCCTTTCTAAAAGCCCATTTCCTTGAGCCCTGCCGCAATTTTGACATATTCCTCTCTTGGGTCGTAGCCCTTGTAGTCCTCGCGGGCAAGGTCGATCGTGTCTCCGTGGGAGATACCTCTCACGCCGACGGGTCTGTATACTCCCATAAAATTCCCCCACTTGGAGGACTCCACCGTAACAAGACCGTCATTTTCGCCGTATTTATGCATTATCATGTATGTGAACGCCAGTATGCCGAAGCTGAACGGACTTGACATGACCGACGTGAAGCTCTGATAATATACCTTGTCCGAGTCGGGATTGTCCCTGTTGAACTGCTCCGCATATTCCGATGTAAACTGATGACAGGCGGTGTAAAAATCGGGCTCGGGGTCTCCCAGCCTGCGGAAGCTTTTATCCATTATCTCCGCCACCCTGCGGTAAAGACCGTCGGAAAGCTTCATGGCTTCGTCCGCCACCTGCGAGCCGTGATGAGGAGTCGCCACCGTGGTAAGACTTGCAACATAGTCCGCCATGCCCAGCGTGGAAATAAGATACCGCGCGTCCAGACCGCCCTTTGAGTGAGCGATGATGTTGACCTTTTCGCAGCCCGTCTCCGCCAGAATTTCCTCCAGCTTCTTTTTTATCTGCGCCGCGCCGTATTCCACCGTAACACAGCCGTCCTGCATACCGTAATATATAGTCGCGCCGTTGCGTATAAGCTCACGGGGCACTCTGCCCCAGTAGTTGAAGTAGCGCCTGTCGCGGAAGCCGATGCCGTGCAGCAGCAGTATGGGATATTTTGTAGCGCATATCTGAGACTCCGCGCGCTGCCTGTCACAGGCGGCACGGGTCTCCTCGTAGTCGTACTCCTCCCCCGATATCTTGTGCATATACCACATAGCCCAGAGGTTTCCCACAGGCAGGAACAGCAGCATGAACACAATGATACGCTTTACAATGTTGAGCCGCCTGCAGCATACCAAAATTCGGATAAGTCCGTTAAAGCAAAATCCAAAGAATATCACCGCTGCCGATATAATATCCGTGATAACGAGCCACTGCGGCATACCGAAAAAGCTGTTTTTGGCGCATACTATATAAAATACCGCCTGAAACACCGCCGAAAACAGAGAATATTCCATTAATATCCTGCCGCCGTACAGCGCGCGGACTCTCGCCCCCGTCTGCAATTTTTTTCGGTAGGGCTTCACCGACATTTTTATGAGCCTATACAGGAAGAATACACCGCAGATAACGGACAGCCCCACTATGCCCGGCGTGCTTTTGCCGATAAAAACAGCCGCAGCAGCCGATATAAGAAAGCAGTGGGGCAGCAAAGCGGTCCCAACAGCACCGCCGATTCTGCCTAATGGCGGATATTTCCCCTTAATGTCAAGCGCCGCAACGATAATGAATATCACTGCGGCGGTAAAAATTTTTAATGCAGTCATAATACTTTATGTAATATACAATATATATTATACAAATTGTGTACCGATACCGCTGCTGGACAGCAGCTCAACGAGAATGGAGTGAGGCACTCTGCCGTCGATTATGCAGGTCTTTCTTACACCGCGGCGGACAGCCTCAACGCAGCAGTCTATCTTTGGTATCATTCCGCCCGAGATAATGCCCTGCCTCTTCATAAAGGGCACATCGCTTACGTGTACCGTGGGGATAAGTGTGGAGGGATCGTCTTTATCCTTGAGCAGACCAACAATATCCGTCATAAGGATAAGGTTTTCCGCGCCCAGCTCAGCCGCGATACGGGACGCCGCCGTGTCCGCATTGATATTGTAGGTCTGACCGTGCTCATCGCAGGCAACGGTGGAAATTACGGGCACATAGCCGTTGCTCAGCGCGTCGGTCACGGGCTTGGTGTTGACGTCCACTATCTCGCCCACAAAGCCGAGGTCGACATCGCTCTCTATCTTGTGAGCGGTTATCATGCCGCCGTCAATGCCGCACATACCGAGGGCTCTGCCGCCGTGCTGCGTAAGATGCGAAACAAGCTCCTTGTTGACCTTGCCCGCCAGCACCATTTTTACAATATCCACCGTAGCGTCGTCTGTGTAGCGCAGACCGTTGATGAACTTGCTCTCAATGCCCACTCTTTTCAGCATATCGTTTATCTCGGGACCGCCGCCGTGAACCAATACCACCTTTACGCCGACCAGCGTCAACAGCACGATATCGCTCATGACCGCGTCCTTCAGCTCGTCGTTTGTCATGGCGTTTCCGCCGTATTTTACAACGACTATCTTGTTGTTATATTTCTGTATGTAGGGCAGCGCGTCAATAAGTACCTTTGACTGCACCGCGCTTGAAATATGTTCTGTGTTCTCCATTTAATAATCATTTTCCCGTTGGGAAAATGCACTCCTTTCCGATGTTTTGTGGTTTGCGAAGCAAATTCCGAGTGACAGCGAGGAAAGCAAAACTCGAAGTTTGAAAATTTATTTTCAAACTTTTCTCCCTTACTTATCTTTTTTCCGCAATATATTTTTCTTTGTAAGACAATATCTGCCTGCAAAGATACTCCGCGTCCATGGTGTCATTCACGCATATATCGCAGAATACCTCCTCACCGCTTGAAAATGCGGAGGTCATATCCGCCGTAACGCGCACCACGGTCACGCCTTTTTTTACGCCGGGATAAACTCTTGCGTCGGTGATGCGGTCATAATATTCCGCGCGGACATCATTTCCTCTCAGCAGAAATATACGCATATTTGTCAGAGCGTAATATTCCTTGTCTCCGCCCTTGAATATCTTTACAAATAGAATAACACCGATAGCAATGAACGGCAGACCGAACAGCGCAAAAACTCCGCCGCCGCCGAGATACGCAATAACGGTCCATAATAAAGAAAATCCCGTCCAGATAATTGCAAAAAACAGTGGCGGCGCGCCATTGTCAACACTTTTGCCCTGACCGCACCATTCAATATATTCGCCGCCGAAAAGATGCACCTGAAATTTTTCCTCGATAGCCTGTCTGTCCAACTCCCCCATTTTGCCCTCCGATTATGAACGATAGTCACCGTTTATCTTGACGTAATCATATGTAAGGTCACAGCCCCATGCAGTCGCGGACACATCGCCGCTGTTAAGGCTGATGTATATTTCTATCTCGTCCTCGGAGAGCACCTTTTTGGCTTCCTCCTCGGAAAATTCAACGCCTGCGCCGTTCCTGCATACAGCGAAACGTCCCACTTTGGAAGCAAGGTCAACGTCTACCTTGTTTATATCAAAGTCCGCTTCCGCATATCCCACCGCGCAGAGGATACGTCCCCAGTTTGCGTCCGAACCGAACATAGCGCACTTGAACAGGGGCGAACGGATAACGCTCTTTGCCACGATTATTGCAGTATCAAGGTCGGGAGCCTCGGAGCATACGCAGGTCAGAAGCTTTGTCGCGCCCTCGCCGTCCTTTGCAAGCATACGTGTAAGGTTCGCCATGACCTGATACAGCGCCGCCTTGAATGTGTCAAACTCCGCGCCCTCGGAGGAGATCTCTGCATTTTCCGCCAGACCGTTGGACATAAGCATACAGGTATCATTGGTGGACTGGTCGCCGTCCACGGACAGACAGTTATATGTAACCTTGACTATCTCGGACAGCGCCTTTTGCAGCATCTCCGCAGACACCGCACAGTCCGTTGTGATAAAATTAAGCGTGGTCGCCATGTTGGGGTGTATCATGCCGCTGCCCTTTGCCATACCGCCCATTTTGCAGGTCTTGCCGCCGATGTCAAACTCCACGGCGTATTCCTTTTTCACGGTATCGGTGGTCATTATGGCGGTAGCAGCTTCAATGTTGCCGTCATAGGAGAGCTTCTTCACCAGCTCGGGTACAGCCGCCTTGACAGGCTCGATAGGCAAAATCTGACCGATAACGCCCGTAGATGCAACAATGACCTGCTCGGGCAGGATACCCAGCGCGTCAGCGGTAAGACGGCACATTTCCATAGCCTTTTCCTCGCCGTCCGCGTTGCAGGTGTTGGCGTTTTTGGAGTTGGCAATGACCGCCTTAGCCTTTCCGCCGCTCTTTGACAGATTATTCTTTGTAACGATAACGGGAGCGCCCTTTACCTTGTTTGATGTATAAACGCCCGCCGCATTGCACATCACATCGGACACCACCATGGCAATATCGTTCTTCACATTACTTACGGGACTTTCATTGCCGTCGGGCACCGCAGACTTTTTTATGCCGCAGTATACGCCACTTGCCTTAAATCCCTTTGCGGCGCACACGCCGCCCTCAATAACCTTAAAATTTTCCATAATACTACTTCCTTTTATGTATGGGCGTATACGCCCGAAATGTTATGCGAAAGCAAGCTTTCCCTTTGGTTTTGGTATATTATGTCCCGTAAGCTTGGCAGTTTCTATCCATTCGTCAATAACGGCATGAGCATTTTCAAGCGCCGCCTGCATTGTATCACCGTCTGCCATACAGCCTGCAAGCTCGGGAACTTCAGCGATATAACAGTTATCTTCTTCACTCCAATAGAGTATAACTTCATACTTATACATCAAAATACAGCCTCATTTTTGCCTCGGCTTATCCCGTAATTTCTTTTAAAGCTTTGAAACAACATATTTATATGCCCAATCAAGCATTTTCAGAATTTCCCCGTCGGCAGACAATACCAATTATAAATGCCGTATATTTACGGGCGCACGATGTGCGCCCCTACAAAACAGGGAATACTTACTATTCACTATTCACTATTCTCTATTCACTATTCTCTAATTCAGATAAGTCCCGTTTTCTCGTCAATGCCCATCATAATATTCATGCACTGTACAGCCGCGCCGCTTGCGCCCTTGCCGAGATTGTCAAATCTGGCGCAGAGCAGGATATGATCGTCGTTGCCGAAAACGAATACCTGCATATAGTTTGTGTCCTTGAGCGTGTTCGCCGCAAGGAAACCGTCCTGCAAAACTCCCTCGCCTGCAAAGGGCATTACCTTTACAAAGTGCTGGCACTCGTAATGCTCGCTGAACATCTCCCATACCGCTTTGGCGCTGGTGCGCTTGGGCATGGCTCGCAGGTGGAAAGGCACGGTCACAACCATGCCGTTGTAGTAATCGTCCACAATAGGATTGAATATGGGCGGATAGGAAAGTCCCGATACAGCCATCATCTCCTTGATGTGCTTGTGCTGCTTGCCCATGGAGTATTGTCTGGGAGAGTTGTACTCGTCGGGCTTCTCGTCGCTTTCGTATACCGCAATAGTTTTCTTGCCCGCGCCGCTGTAGCCCGATACAGCATGGCAGAATACAGGGTGATAAGGCGCGATAAGTCCGCTCTTAACCATGGGATATACCAGCACGTTAAAGCCGCTGGCATAGCAGCCGGGAACGGCAACTCTCTTGGAGTTCGCTATCTTCATGCGGTGCTCCGCGGAAAGCTCGGGCAGACCGTACGCCCACGCAGGGTTTGTCCTGTGCGCCGTTGAAGCGTCAATAATTTTCGTGTGAGGATTTTCCGCCAGCGACACCGACTCCATCGAAGCCGCGTCGGGCAGGCAGAGGAATGTATAATCAGACTCGTTTATAAGGCGCTTTCTCTCGAAGCTGTTCTTTCTCAGCGCCTCGTCAATGAGCATAAGCTCAATATCATCTCTGTTTTTCAGACGGTCAACAATGCGAAGTCCCGTTGTGCCCTCCTGACCGTCGATAAATACCTTGTATGCCATTTCGTCGATCTCCTCTCTTGGAATAGTATAAGTATAAGCAATATATATTAATAATCAATACGTTATTTATTAAATATTTATAAATATATGCATTTTACAGCAAAATATGCACTGCTTGACTGTATATATTCAAAATATTATGTATATTATACATTTTATACTGTATATTTTCTTGCATATTCAATCTGCTTTTTCACCGCTTCTGGAGCAGGACCGCCGTCTGCCTTGCGCATATTAACGCAGGTATCAAGGCTGATAGCGTCGTATACATCATCATCAAACTTATCGCAAAGCTCGCGGAACTCGTCCAAAGTGAGTGTCTCCAGCACCTTGCCGTTTCTGATGCAGTATGCAACGAGAGTACCCGTTATCTTGTACGCGTCGCGGAAAGGCAGACCCTTTTTAACAAGATAGTCCGCGCAGTCGGTGGCATTGATGAAGCCGCGCGCCGCCGCGTTTCGCATATTTTCCTTGTACAAGGTCATTGTGGAAAGCATGGGGATAAAGGTGGTAAGGCACAGCTTGACGGTATCTATGGCGTCGAAGATAGCCTCCTTGTCCTCCTGCATATCCTTGTTGTAAGCAAGGGGCGTGCCCTTCATCATAACGAGGAGGGTGTTCAGGTCGCCGTAAACTCTGCCCGTCTTGCCGCGGATAAGCTCGGTGACATCGGGATTTTTCTTCTGGGGCATAATGGACGAGCCTGTTGCGTATGCGTCGTCCAGCTCGATAAACTTGAATTCCCACGAGCTCCACAGGATAATTTCCTCGGAGAAGCGGGACAGGTGCGCCATAAGTATGGACAGCGACGAAGCGGTCTCAATGCAGAAGTCGCGGTCGGATACGCCGTCAAGGGAGTTCTGCGTGATATCATCAAAATCCAGCAGCTTACATACCTGCATACGGTCAATGGGGTATGTTGTTGTGGCAAGAGCGCCGCTGCCAAGGGGCATCATGTTCATGCGCTTGCGTGTATCTTCAAGTCTGCCGATG
>JBJEQM010000082.1:0-2589 GCA_051881755.1 Oscillospiraceae bacterium | reverse complement strand
GCGCGTGATACGCATAAGGGACTTGCATACAAGCTTCTAATTCTCAAATACAAGGGGCATATAATGCAGGATAAGCTCCTCCACCAGCATAAAGCGTATCTTGTTTGCGGTGGGGAGATATATTACGCGTGAGAATGAGCCGCTTGCGGGAATGATGCCAAGCTTCACGGAGGACTTGGACTCTAAGTGCGCAACGGCATAAATCTCCTTATTTTTCAAAAACGGGAACGGGTGGCGCTTGTCGATGACTTGCGGAGATATAAGGGGCAGTATCTCACGGGTGAAATAGGCTTTCAGGAACGCTTCTTCGTCCTTGGAGAGGGCGCGGAAGTCCACCTGCTCGATACCGTACTTTTCAAGCAGCTCCTGCATAATGTCGGCGTATGCCTTGTCGCGTACGGGGGCAAGCTCCGCGCAGCGTGCGAAGATGGCGTCCAGCTGCTCGGCGCAGGTCATGTCGGTCTTGTTCTCTCTGTCCTCCGCATCAACGAGGGTGCGGTCGTAGAGAGAGCCAACTCTTATCATAAAAAATTCGTCCAAATTGGACTGGAATATGGAAGCAAACAAAAGCCGCTCGCAAAGAGGCACGGAGCAGTCCATAGCCTCTTCCAGCACGCGCTCGTTGAATTTCAGCCAGGAAAGCTCGCGGTTATCGTAGCATTTTTTCATGGTATCCTACCTTTCAGATAAATATACTTATTAAAATTATATTATGTTTGGCTGACAAAGTCAAGAGAAATTATGCGGATTTAACATAATACAGCGGATTTTTTGCCCGCATATTATCCAAAAACCTCGGGAGGTCACTGCCGCCCGAGGTTTTTTATCGAAAATTATATCTGTTACTCCGACCAGTCAAGCTGTTCTTTGGGGACGCCCAACTCAATACATTTCCGACATACCGTGCTTTTTTCTTCTTCGTTTCCAATATGATATTTTAATACTGTATCTTTAAGCACTATATATTTATACGTTTCGTCTTGAAAGTCAACGTACCATGTGATCCCCTGCGGAGAGTATACCAATGCTTCCGCAAGACGACGGGGGAAGTCATCACAGCTGCTTGTAAAAGAGACAGCAGTCCAATATTTCGGCTTATTATTTGTTTTCCATATTTCAACATTAACTATGTCGATAATATCAAATAAATTTTCATCGCCGATGCTTTCCTTGATAATAAGTCCCGAATACATATTTATCTTCCTCTTTATTGCTTTGTTTTCTCCATAACGGTCACCGCGGCGAAATGCTTCAATGTAAAGCTTTCGGGAGCGATATCCGCCAGCATTTTCATATGCTCCGCGCCGAAGCGCTCCACTTCCTCGGTGGATAATTCCGCGCCGATACCGCGGCACGCCTTTATCCTGCCGTTCCAGCCTTCACGGGTGAACGGTACGTCAATATCGAATACCTCGTCGGAGATTATGTCGAAATATTCCCCGTAAACATCGGGGATATAGTTTTTATGCCGCGTTTCGCCGCCGCCCGACCATGAGGGATTGTACTTATATATGAGCCGCTCGCTTTCGGCGATTATCCTGTCCTCGCGGGGCAGGAAGCCCATGTAAAGCACCGCGAGCCTGCCGCCCTCCGTCAGCATACGACTCAGCTTGTACGCCAGCCTGTTGTGGTCAAAATAGAAAAAGCACTGGCAGGCGGTTATATCGTCGAAGCTGCCGTCGGGGAAGTTCAGTTCCTCCGCAGGAGAGCATATGTACTTTATCCCCATGCCCTCGGACAGCCTCTCCGCCTGTTTTATCTGCTCCGGGGATATGTCCGTGCCCGTAAAGATGCCGCCGTATCCGTGCAGAAGACGGGGAAGCACGCCCGTGCCCGTACCAAGGTCAAGCACCCGTCTGCCATTGCCGCACATTCCAAGAGACAGTATCTTCTCGAAAAATACCTCGGGATAAATGTCGCGGTATTTTGCATAATCGGCGGAAGCCGCACCGAAATCGAAGCTCCTGCCGCCGTCAATCGCAATGCTCATATAATATCACCGTGCTTCATTTTTATATGCTCTTTCAGCTTTTCAAAGGAAACGCTGCTTATATCATGCTCCAGCTTGCAGGCGTCCTCGGCGGCGGTCTTTTCGTCCACCCCAAGGTCCATGAGCCACTTTGTCAGCACGGTATGCCGCTCGTAAATGCGCTCGGCGACCTCCTTGCCCTCCTTGGTGAGGGTGATGAAGCCGTCGGGGGCGACCTCGATAAATCCGCCGTTTTTCAGTATACCCACGGCTCTGCTGACGCTGGGCTTGGAAAATTCCAGCTCGTTTGCAATATCCACCGACCGCACGGAAAGTCCCTTATTCTGCAGCACAAGTATGGTTTCAAGATAATTTTCTCCCGATTCGTATAATCCTGCCAAAGCAAGCGCCTCCTCGATATTTTGGTATATTTATATTATATCAGACATTTTTCGGTTAGTCAATTATAATTTTACATCATTATATCCCGAATTTGCGCTTGACAAACGAGAATATACGATGTATAATATAAACAGAAAGAGCGCCGACAAGACGGCTGCTCCCTTGGTTTTTAGTTAAATAAAAATAACCGTCAACCGTGGAAAGTTTGGACGGTTATT
>JBJEQM010000081.1:0-10170 GCA_051881755.1 Oscillospiraceae bacterium | reverse complement strand
TCCGCCGCAGAGAATATCTCTGCGGCGGTTTTGCGTTGTTGACGAGGTAAGGGGAATGTGATATAATGGATAATAATAAAACGAATTTATCGCATAATTGTAGAGCGGACTCCATATCCGTCCCTGCAATTACCTCATTTCAGGTAAGTCCCTACAGTGAATTGGCAAATAATATATAATCAACGACTATAAATTCAATAATTATAAATTTTGAAAGGTGTAACCATTTTGAACAGCTACGATTGTATAATAATAGGCGGAGGGGCGGCAGGAATGATGGCTGCCGTTACCGCCGCAGGATACGGCAAAAAGGTGCTTATGCTTGAAAAGGGCAGCCGCTGCGGCTTTAAGCTGTCCATTACGGGCAAGGGCAGGTGCAACGTTACCAACAACTGCACCGAGGAGGACTTTTTTGCCAATATACCCACAAATCCGCGGTTTCTCTATTCCGCATACTCACAGTTTTCGCCCCAGGACTGCATGGACTTTTTCGAGCGTCTCGGCGTGCCGCTGAAAACAGAGCGGGGCGGACGTGTTTTCCCCGTCAGCGACAAGGCGGCGGACATCGTAAACGCCCTTGTGCAGGCGTGCAAGGACTACGGCGTGACCACCGTCTTTCTCCGCGCGGAGGAGATACTGACGGAGGACGGTGCCGTGACGGGGGTAAAATGCAAGGGCGGCAGAACGTTTTACGCGCCCTCGGTGCTTATCGCCACAGGCGGAAGATCCTATCCGAAAACAGGCTCCGACGGAGACGGCTACGCTCTGGCGGAGGCTCTCGGTCATACCGTAACCGACATAAAGCCGTCACTTGTGCCGCTGGTCTCCGACGACGACTACTGCGCGGAAATGATGGGTCTGTCGCTGAAAAATGTCACACTTACACTAAAGGATATGCAGAAAAACAAGGCGGTCTTTACGGAAATGGGTGAGATGCTGTTTACCCATTTCGGCGTATCCGGACCTCTGGTTTTGAGCGCGTCAAGCCGCATACCCAAAATGGAGAGCGGACGCTGGCAGCTTTATATCGACCTGAAGCCCGCCCTTGACGAAAAAAAGCTGGACGAGCGGATATTACGCGATTTCGGCGAGATACCAAACCGCATTTTCGCAAACTCACTGTCCAAGCTGCTGCCTGCGAAAATGATACCCGTTATCGTAAGGCTGTCGGGTATCGACGGCAATAAGCAGGTAAACTCCGTCACTAAGGAGGAGCGCAGGCGGCTTGTGTCGCTGCTGAAAGCCTTTCCCATAAGCATACTGGATTTCCGTCCCATAAGCGAAGCCATAATCACGGGGGGCGGCATAAAAACAAGCGAGGTATCGCCCAAAACAATGGAGTCCAAGCTTGTGAAAGGGCTGTATTTTGCGGGCGAGATACTGGACGTGGACGGCTATACGGGCGGATTTAATCTGCAAATCGCGTTCTCAACGGCATACTGCGCGGGAATGAATATGTGAGGATAACATGAATACTGTAATAGAAAAAACGGCGGCGGACAAGCTGCCCGAGGTGCGGCGGCGAGTGGAACTGCTTGACTTCCTACGCGGCGCCGCCATGATATACGTTATGCTGTACCACCTGCTGTATGATGTGGTGGAGTTTCTCGGCGCGGACGTGCCGTTCTGGGGCAGCGCGTGGTTTGAGGGCTTGCACCTGTTTTTCCTTATCGTGCTGATGAGCGTGTCGGGCATATGCACGGCGTTCTCACGCAGCAGTATAAAGCGGGGCGCGGCTCTGCTGCTGATGGGCAGCGCCCTCACCATTTTCACCGATATTTTCATGCGCAGTCAGGTCATCGTTTTCGGCATACTTACATACTTCGGCGTCATGATGATAATAGGCGGATTTCTCCGTCCGCTGCTGGATAAAATGAATATCACGGCGGCACTCATAACGGCGGCGGTGTGCATTATACTGTTTATCATGCTGAGGGATTTCCCGCGGGGTATAATACATTTTTTAGGCGAGCATTATATCGAGCTGCCCGAAAACACGCGCTATTCCTACGGTATCGGCATAATGCCACAGAAATTTTACTCGGCGGACTATTTTCCCCTGATACCCTACGGCTTTATATTCCTCGCAGGAGCGGCTGTCGCGAAGCCCGTCAAGGAAAATAAGCTGCCCAAAGCGGTGTATGATTTTCCCAAAGTGCCCGTGATAAATTTCATCGGCGGACATTCTCTCATACTTTATATTGTACATCAGCCGCTTTTTATGGCGATAGTTGAGATAATATTATATTTTAATAGGAGTTAATATGGAAAATTTAACGGAAATAGGCGTTATAAAGGACATTTTTGCGCGGCACGGCTTTACATTTTCCAAGGCGCTTGGACAGAATTTCCTTGTAAATCCCACGGTATGCCCGCGTATCGCGGAGATGGGCAACGCCAAAAGCGGCTTCGGTGTTATCGAGATAGGCACGGGCGTTGGCGTACTGACCCACGAGCTTGCCAAGCGCGCGGACAAGGTCGTTGCCATCGAGATAGACGAGCGGCTTATCCCCGTGCTGAAAGAAACGCTGGCGGAGCATGATAATGTGACGGTCATCAACGGCGACGTTATGAAGCTTGATTTGCAGGAAATAATCGACGAGCATTTCGGCGGTCTGGACGTTGCCGTTTGCGCAAACCTGCCCTATTATATCACCTCGCCCGTTATAATGAAGCTGCTGGAGAGCCGTCTGACGGTGAAAACTATCACAGTCATGGTGCAGAAAGAAGCGGGCGTGCGGCTGTGCGCAAAAATGGGCACGCGGGACGTTGGCGCGGTGACGGCGGCGGTGCGGTATTATTCCGAGCCGGAGATGCTGTTCAACGTATCGCGGGGCAGCTTTATGCCGCCGCCCAATGTGGACTCCTGCGTTATACGGCTGAATGTCCGCGACAACGGCTACGGCGTAAAGGACGAGGCGTTTTTCTTCCGCATGGTGCGGGGAGCGTTCTCTCAGCGCCGCAAGAACCTGCTGAACTCGTTGTCCTCGTCCATGGGCATGGAGAAAGGGCGTGTAGCTGCGGCGGTGGAGGCTGCGGGGCTTTCCGCCAATGTCCGTCCAGAGCAGCTGCAAATGGAGGATTTTATTCGGCTGGCGGAGGAGCTTTCGAGTGAAGAGTGAATAATGAATAGTGAAGAGTGAATAGTGAATAAATAAAATCGGCTTTATCTTGTACAACAACAAAACGACATCTTTGAAAGGAATATATAATGTTAATTACAGTTAATGAATTTATTGAACAAGCATATGACAAATATAACAAATTAAAGTGTAAATATATTGATACATTAGATTGGGAAAAATATTCCGATTACAGCGGTTATGAAGTAAAGTACGGTAAAGATACTTCGATACTCTTTTCGGACAAGCCAATGTTTAGTGCAAGTATATTGCGGCACATAGATGCAAACAAGTGCTTATTCTCAAAGCTGTTTAAAAAAATACCGAAATCATCAAAACCGCAGGAGTATACCGCGTATTATTACGACAATGAAAAACTAATTATGTCAGAATTCAAGCTTGACGCTTACAGCAAGCAAATTACCTTTTATATTATTAACGACAATAACGAAAAGGTTCAAATAACATTTTTCATTATGCCAAATGAGAATGGGCAGCCGCAAAAGTACCTCTCCTCGCTGGAATATTCTGTATACGACGACAATAAGCTTATCAAATGTGAAACATATATAAATCAGTCTAAGCCGCCTTATGGTATTTCTGTATATGGAGAGTATTATCAATATGAAAATTCTAAACTTATCAAAGCAATAAAATATGATAATTATAACAGTAATTTCAAAATGGATGCTGTAATGAAAGAATTATGTCCAACTCTTGTTATCAATCCGTATATTTATGAATACGAATTTGAATACCTTGATAATTCTGTCTTTTGTCAAAAAACGCGAAAACACTCTCAAAATGAGAACAATACTAATCGATATGAGCTAAAAATGGCGGCGCTAAATGATTTGACAGACAATGGAGTCGCTTGTTTTGGAATGTAGAATTTATGAATACAATAAGGTGAATGATTTTTTTAGCGTAATACATATACACAAAAATCGGCTGTATCTTGTCAAAATAAAACAAGATACAGCCGACATTTTATTTTATAAGCTCCTTTTCCAGCCGCTTCATATTCTTAAATTCAAAGGCAACCATTATAACGGTGACAATGGCGGAAAGCAGGTCTGCCGTGGGAGCGCTGTACAAAATACCCTCAACTCCCATGAAAACGGGCAGTATAAGCAGCGGCGGCAGGAAAAATATTATCTGCCTTGTCATGGAGAGGAACGCGCCCTTTATCGGCTTGCCTATGGACGTGAAAAACGTGGTGGTGATAGGCTGTAAGCAGTTGAGCCATGTGAAAAACAGGTATATGCGGAAAAAGCTCTCGCCGAACTTGAAATATTCCTCCGTACCCTCTCCAAAAAGTGAGATTATATCCCTCGGGAATATCTGAAACACCATAAAGCACAGCACGGAGAACACCGCCGCCACGGATATGGCGTAAAAATACGCACTGCGCACTCTCTTATACTGCTTCGCGCCGTAGTTGAAGCTTTCGATAGGCTGTGTGCCCTGTCCCAGACCGATTACCACCGAGAACATTATCTGGTTGACCTTCATGCCGATACCCGCGCAGGCGATCGGTATGGCGTCGCCGTATACCGACAGAGCACCGTAATGCTTCAGAGAGTTGTTCAGCACTATCTGCACTACCATCATGGCAAGCTGGTTTATGCAGGAGGCAAGTCCGATAGAGGCGGTCTTGCCCGCATACTGTACTTCAAGGCGGAAATGCTTTGCCGTCAGCGGCACGGTCTTGAAGCGGGTCATATATATAATGATTATCGCCGCAGAGATAAACTGTCCTATAACTGTGGCAAGTGCCGCGCCTGTCATTCCCATATCGAGCACAAGGACAAACACCGCGTCCAGCACGGTATTTATCACCGCGCCCGTTATATTGCACGCCATTGATATGCCGGGACTGCCGTCTGCGCGGATAAGGTGACAGCCGCCCGTTGTCAGCACAAGGAACGGGAAGCCTATGGCGGTTATTTTTACATATTCCTGCGCATACGGCAGAACGTCGTCGGGAGAGCCGAACAGCCTTAACAGCGGCGTGAGAAAGACCTCTGTCACAAGGCAGAGGAACAAGCCGCATATCGCCAGCATTGCCAGTGCGTTTCCCACATAATACGCCGCAATATCACGCTGTCCCCTGCCCATGGAAAGGTTAAAGCAGGAGGCTCCGCCGATACCGAAAAGCAGCGCCAATGCAAGACAAAGGCAGGTCAGGGGAAAGGCTATATTTGTGGCGGCGTTGCCCAGCGTGCCCACCGACTGTCCGATGAAAAGCTGGTCTACTATATTATACAGCGCTCCCACAAGCATAGCCACTATGCTTGGTATGGAGAATTTCACCATAAGCTTGGTAACGGGCGCGCTGCCGAGGGGATTTGTCTTGTTTACTTCCGTCATAGTTACTCCTTAATCTGTTATTGTGATAGTTTTTCTGAAATGTATATAATATATCAGATTTATAATTATACCGAAAACTGTTGCGGAGGGAGCGGCAATACCTATCATTGTAAGGCTTGCTTCGGGGAGTATGCTCATGAAAAATGACAGGGGCAGACGTACAAGAAGAGTCTGCGCAAAACCCTGTGCCATTACAAATACCGTGCGGTTATGTCCGTTATAATATCCCATAAAGCTGAACAGTATGCTGGTCACAATGGCTTCGGGAGCATATCCCTTGAGATACGCCGCAGACTGAGCGATAACTCCGAGATCGTCGGCAAAAGCCATGGACAGGATATTGCCGAAGAAAAATACTGTAAGCATGATAGGCACGCCGATAGCCGCTCCCAACCCCATACCGCAGAGCATGGTCTTTTTGGCGCGGCGCTCCAGACCTGCGCCCACATTCTGCGCAACAAACGCCGCCATAGACTGCATAAGCGAGCCTGGTACAAGCATTATAAACGCGGTTATCTTGTTGGCGACGCCGTAGCCCGACGAGGCTTCCAGACCAAGCCTGTTGATGAACGCGCACAGCGCCAGAAAGGACAGCTGGGTCATAAGCTCCTGAAAGGCGATAGGCAGACCAACTCCGATAAACTTGCCTATCTGACTGTTGAAGCGCACGTCTCTCAGATGCATTTCAAAGGGCAGCTCCCTTTTCCATATTATCACAAGAGACAGTATAACGCTGACCGCCTGCGCCATGACCGTAGCCAGCGCCGCGCCCATAACGTTCCACTTGAACACAGCCACAAACAGCAGGTCGCATACGATATTTACCGCGCAGGCAATGGCAACGAAAACCAGCGGCAGCTTGGAGTCTCCCAAGCCGCGGAAAATGCTGCTTATTACATTGTAGGCGATGATGAAGACTATTCCTCCGCCGCATATGCGGACGTACTGCACCGTCAGGTCGAGGGCTTCCTCGGGAGCCTGCATAAGCATGGCAAAGGGTCTTGCAAGGGTCAGCAGCAATACGGCGATAACAACGGAAAACAGTGCAAAAAAGCATATTGCGCCGCCGATGAGCCTGCCTATATTCTGCGGATTTTTCTCGCCGATATAGCGCCCGATAAGGACGGTTATGCCCATGGAAAGTCCTGCCACGGTGAATATTATCATATTTACTATGCTGCTGCCTGTGGATACGGCGGAAATGCCGGTGGTCGTGCCGAATTTGCCCACAATAAGTATATCCGCGGCGCCGTACATCGCCTGCAATATGAGCGCGCCGAGAACGGGCAGCATAAATTTGATGAGTTTTTTCAGTATACTTCCTTGAGTAAAGTCCATAATTCGGTATATCCTCCTAAAATAAACTGCGGCAAAAACATCTCATTATATTCATTTTATCAATATAAGATTATATTTTCAACAAATATTTATTATATATTTGTGTATTATGACAAATAGAGGTAGATTTAGCAATTATACCAAATTTTGATATGTTATACTAATCTCTGATCAGAAAGTGTACAAAAAATCAAGCAAAATCTTGCGTATATGGATTTTGCGACGATTTTTTGTCTACACTTTCATCAGAGATTAGTATTATTATATCCCCGAAGATTTTTTGCGCTATAATTTATTGCCAATCCCGTCAATATATGTTATACTATTTTTATAGGTAATTATTGAAAGGAGCAAGCATATGAAGCTGAAAGCATTTTTAAGCAGGCTCAGTTGGAAAAATATCCTGCTGCTGACCCTTGCAGGCTGTATCAACGCCTTTGGTATCACTATCTTCCTCAATCCCGTCAACCTTTACGACAGCGGGATTTCGGGCACATCAATGCTGTTAGAGCAGATAACTCCCGACGGCTTCAGCCTCTCGCTGTTCCTTATACTGCTGAATGTGCCCCTGTTTCTGTACGGTATGAAAAAGCAGGGCGGCGTTTTTACGGCGTACGCTATTTACGCGGTAACGATATACTCTATATGCGCGTGGCTCATCACCGATGTTCTCCCCGTGGACGTAAGCATGGCGTCTCCGCTGGCAGGCTCCGACCTGCTGCTGTGCGCTCTGTTCGGCGGACTTATCTCGGGCGTAGGCAGCGGTATGGCAATACGCTTCGGCGGCGCTATGGACGGTATCGAGGTGCTGGCGGTCATATTCGCAAAAAAGCTGGGCGTTACCGTGGGCACGTTCGTAATGGCATATAACGTCATGCTGTATATTATCTGCGGTATCGTCATAAAAAGCTGGATACTGCCCCTGTACTCCATCGTTACATACGCCGCCGCCATCAAGACGGTGGACTTTATCGTGGAGGGCATCGACCGCTCCAAGGCGGCTATCATCATAACAAGCAAGCCCGACCAGGTCTGCAAGGCGCTGTCCGATACCTTTGAAAGCGGCGTGACCATAATGGACGCCCACGGATATTACTCCGACTCGCCGAAAAGCTTTATATATTTTGTAGTAAACCGCTTTCAGGTCATAAAAATGAAAGACATTGTACGCAATATTGACCACGGTGCATATATCTCCATAAACGATATTGCCGACGTTTATCGCAAGGACGGAAATGGAAACTGATTTTGTAAAAATATGCGCCCCCGACGGCATAATGTACGGCGGAGACCAGAGTATGTTCGGGAAAAACGCCCGACGGAGCGGCTGCGGCATGATAGCCGCCTGCGATATGCTGCTGTATCTTGACGGTCAGCGGGATATATCCCTCGAAAAATATACCGACTTTGTGTCGGATATGCGGGACAGGATATTTTACCGCCGAAGGCTTAATATCATAGGTATATTTCCCCGTCGGCTGATAAAAATACTGCGCCGGATATCGGGCAGGGATTTTGTATACCGTCCGAAACGAAGCTTTACCGAGGAAACTCTTGCGGATTATATCGGAAAAGCCGTTGCCGTCGGACGACCCCTTATCGTCCGCGTGGGATATAACGGAAAAGCTCTGCCATACACCATAGAATATCGCGGAGGAAAACGCTGCTGCGGAAAAATGTGCTGGCATTATATTACGGTCACGGGCATTGACGGCGGCACGCTGACCTTTTCATCATGGGGCGGCAAGGGAGAAATGCTCTGCTGCGACCTTTACCGTTATTTCGGTTTAAGCGGAGGTATCATATCGGAAGTATGAAATTGACCTACAGATCAACAATGAACGCCTGCTTTATCGGCTATATCGTGCAGGCGATAGTGAATAATTTTTCGCCGCTGCTGTTTATTACCTTTCAGGACAGCTACGGCATATCCCTGTCGAAAATCGCCGCACTGATATCCTTTAACTTCGGGGTGCAGCTGACGGTGGACTTTCTTGCGGCAGGATTTGTGGACAAGGTAGGCTGCCGCAGAGCCATTTGCACGGCGAATATACTGTCAGCGGCAGGACTTGTGCTGCTTGCGGTGCTGCCCGAGGTGCTGCCCTCCCCTTTTGCGGGCATACTTATTGCGGCGGCGGTCAGCGCCGTGGGCGGAGGTCTGCTGGAGGTGCTGGTAAGCCCTATCGTGGAGGCTTGTCCCACGGACAACAAGGAAAAAGCCATGAGCCTGCTCCACTCCTTTTACTGCTGGGGACATCTGGGCGTGGTAATTATATCAACGGCGTTTTTCGCCCTGTTCGGCATACGGAACTGGCGTATCCTCGCCTTTATATGGGCGGCTGTTCCCGCGCTGAATACATTATACTTTGCCAAAGTACCCCTGTGCGCCCTCACAGCCGACGAGGGCGGCGGCATGACAATGAAGCAGCTCATATGCAATAAGACCTTTCTTATGCTTGCGCTGCTTATGGTATGCGCAGGCGCCTGTGAGCAGGCGGTGAGCCAGTGGGCGTCCACCTTTGCCGAGCGCGGACTGCACGTCAGCAAGACGGTGGGCGACCTTGCGGGACCTGCCCTGTTTGCCCTGACAATGGGCTCGGCGCGGGCATTTTACGGCAAATTCGGGGATAAGATAGACCTGCGTAAATTTATGCTGTTCAGCGGAGCAGCGTGTATTACGGCGTATCTGCTTATAGCGCTGCCCCTCTCACCCGTGGTGGGATTTATAGGCTGCGCTCTGTGCGGCGCGTCGGTAGGCATAATGTGGCCGGGCACGTTCAGTATAGCGGCGAAAAAGCTTAAAAGCGGCGGCACGGCAATGTTCGCGCTGCTGGCTCTGGCAGGAGACCTTGGCTGCGGCGGAGGTCCGGGCTTTGTGGGTATCATATCCGATATGGCAGACGGCAGCCTTAACATCGGTATCGCCGCCGCGCTGATTTTCCCCGTTACGCTGATATTGGGTATACTGTTTATGAAAAGGGCGGAGTAGTCTTATCAAGGGGCTGTTGAACCGATCCGCGAAGCGGACTTAAAGTTTCGTCCACCTTTTCAAAGGTGGCAGGTTTCCAAAGGGCAGCGCCCTTTGGTCGCGCTCCGCAGAGCGCGAAACTCCCCAAAAAGCAACGTATCAAAGCAAAGAAAGCTAAAACAAGCAGACCAACGGTACAATAAAAAACACCGATCGCCAAAAAAGAAAGTCCAAGCATAAAAAATTCAAAACAAACTAACATGATCCAACATAATGCAATCGGCGTTTTCAATTTTCAAACAGCGAAGCGTCTTTGAAAATTGCGCCGCAAGAAGTGCGGCGGAAAAGTAACGGCACGCAGCAAACTAA
>JBJEQM010000080.1:0-2598 GCA_051881755.1 Oscillospiraceae bacterium | reverse complement strand
GGCAAGAATATCGACACGATATACGTCAACAGCGAGGCGGGCGGAAGTATCGGTCTTATTTGCCGCATGGCTAAGGAACGGGATATCGTTGTAAAGCAGGTCAGCGATTCAAAGCTGACGGCTATGTCGGGTGGCGCTTCACATCAGGGCGTTATCGCTTCGGGCGCCTGCGCGGAGTATGTCTCCGTGGAGGATATCCTTGCAGTATCAAGGGAAAAGGGCACTGACCCGTTCATTATAATATGCGATGAAATAGAGGACCCACACAATCTCGGCGCTATTATCCGTACCGCCGAGGCGGCGGGCGCAGACGGCGTCATTATACCGAAACGCCGCAGCGCGTCCCTCAATCAGACGGTATACAAGACCTCCGCAGGTGCGGCAAGCTGGCTGCCCGTGGCACGCGTGGCGAACATTCCTGCGGCGATAGATCAGCTTAAAGAGCATGGCATCTGGATATACGGCACCGACGCCAAGGGCGAGGATTACACCAAGGTCGATATGACCGGACCTATCGCGCTTGTTATCGGCTCGGAGGGCTTCGGCATGGGTCGGCTGGTAGAGGAAAAGTGCGATTTTCTTGTGCGGCTGCCTATGAACGGCAGGATAACCTCACTTAACGCTTCGGTGGCGGCAGGTATTTTTATGTATGAGGCTGTACGTCAGAAAACGCTTAAAAATAATTAAAAGGAGAGAACGGTTTTGACTGACAAACGTTACTCGGTCGACGATATACTCAACGAATATTCGGGGCTCGGAAAAAAAGCGGAAGCTCCGTCGGACGATATTGACCTTGAAAAGGTCACTATGCATAATACCGATATTTTCAGCAAAATAACCGACACTAAGCCCGAGACGGTGAATCTCGGAGAGACTGAACCTCAGACTGTACAGGATAATGCTGCTGTCGGTAATGATGAAAACGACGACGGCTTTACCGAAAAATATAACAAGCTTTCAGGCTCGGTGGCGGAGATAATCGAGAAAAATTCCGCTGCCGCCGACGCAGAGCCTGCGCCCAAGCCAGACCGCTCGTTCTCAGAAAAATACGAGCAGGGCGATATTTACAACGATTCTGCCGCAGAGGAGGAGCGCAGAAAAATGCTGCGCCGCCGTCACAGGGTCTCCGACGAGGACATGAAGCGCGCGGGACTGTTTTCTTTCGGCTCGCGGAATGAGCGGGAGGACGAAGAGGAGGAGGAAGCTCCGGTGCAGTCCGCTGTACGTACTGTGCCCAAGCAGTCGGACGATCCTTTCGATAAATACGCCGCCATTGCGGAGGATTCTCCCGAGGAGGAGCAGGAGGTCAGGGCGGACTCAGCGGCGCGCAAGAATATCGACGATATCCTTGCGGAATATGAAGCCCATGATACAAAAAAGAAAACCGTGGGTGAGAACACGCGTCACCGCGGTCTCACCGACTTTTTCACCAAGATAATACCCGACGGGGACGGGGAAAATCACGGCAACACCGAGCTTCTGGACGGTATGCGCAAAATGAAGAAGGAACGCGTTTCGCGCACACAGCATATCAATCCCGTGGAGCGCAAGTCCATTTCCGATATCGAGCTTAATATCGACAACGACAAGATACTCCGCGACACGGCGCAGATAGATATTGACCCCGAAAGCAGCGAGGAGGCTAAGCTCAATGCTCTTCGCGAGCGCAGGAGCAAGAAGATAAAGGATTTCGTCCTTGTGGGCGAGGAGGAGGAAAGTCCCGAGGAGGAAAACGAGCCCGAGCCGCGCACCATTGAGGATTATGAGTCCTTTGACGACGCGCCCTCAATTGCGGCGGATATTGCCCAGCTGAAAAAGTCGCTTATCGTAAGAATGGCGGTGCTTATCGTTTGTCTGCTGGCGGCGCTTTATATTGCGGTAAGCAACGATACGGAGCTGCTGCCCGTTATCGGTCTGCTGAACAAGCGCACTCAGACGGAAAGCTATCTGTTTGCCGATCTTATTGTCGGTCTGGCGGCGGCAGTATCGTCCTATACGGTCATATCCTGCGGACTTTCCAAGCTGCTGTCCATGAAGTCGGACTGCGATACCCTATGCGCCGCGGCGCTGGTATCGAGCCTTGTATCGGCGCTGGTCATGTTCGGCAACACCAATCTTATTAAGGGCGGTATCGTACACGTTTATGTTGCCGCGGCAATATGCGCGCTCATATTCAATACTGCGGGAAAGCTGCTTATCGTATCGCGCACCCAGCGAAGCTTCCGCTTTGTATCGGGAGGCAATGACAAATACGCTTTATTCTGCGTTTCCGACGAGGAAAAGGCGCAGGATTTCACAAGAGGCGCGCTGAGGGACTTCCCTGTGCTGTCCTCCATGAAAAAGACGGAATTTCTTACGGATTTCCTGAAAACCTCCTACGCTTCCGACACCACAGACAGATTCTGCCGTCTGTTTACGCCTATCGTGATCGTTTCCGCGGTCATCGTGGCGCTGCTGGCAGGCGTTACTGCGCGCTCACAGTACGGTGCGCCGGGGCTTTATGTGGGTATTTCCGCATTTACGGGCTGCGTATCGCTTTGCTCCATGTTTTCCATGATGCTGGTGGTAAATCTGCCTATGGCGAGAGCCTCCAAGAAA
>JBJEQM010000079.1:0-2598 GCA_051881755.1 Oscillospiraceae bacterium | reverse complement strand
AAGACCGATACTTCCGCCCGCCTCGCTGTTGACGTATATCGTGTCGATATTCTTTCCCGACTTAAGCGCCTCAATGACTGGATTTCTGCCGATGATATATCCCTTGTCCTGATTTTCGGCATTATCCTCCCGAATAACGTCCTCTTTTTCCGTATATAGGGGCTTATCCGACCTGCGCCGCGGTTTGCCGCCGTAATTTTTATTATTGTAAGCCATTTTTATCCTGCCTTTATTTTAAAACATATTTCTCTGCATAATTATACAGATTATATTATAGCATAAAAAAAGAATAAATACAACATTTTTGTCATAAAAAATCACGGCATATAATAAAAATATTCTGCCTGACAATAACACGCTCCGGTTGACGGTTAACAGTTACTGCTTCAATTGCTGATTAATACTAAACACCAATAAAAAACGGAAAAAAATCTGCGCCGAAATCCAATATAAAAAAGCTAAAGCTTTTCAAGATTGTCGGCTTGATTTTTTTCATATTTTAAATGGTGTTTAGTATAATATGCTCCCCACCTCTCCCTAATGGTGTACCAATTGCATTTCAGCGCAATTTTCAAAGACGCTTCGCTGCTTGAAAATTGAAGAACGCCGATCGCACTTTATAATACTAAACACCAATAAAAAACGGAAAAAAATCTGCGCCGAAATCCAATATAAAAAAGCTAAAGCTTTTCAAGATTGTCGGCTTGATTTTTTTCATATTTTAAATGGTGTTTAGTATAAGGCAATGTTGATCTGCTATGAGCTGTTTTCATTTGCAGATTTACCTTTGATGCATTCGGCGTTTTTTATTTTTGCTGCTTTATTGGCTTTTGTTGTTTTTGCTTCTTTGCGTTTGTTTTTCTTGGGGCTTTGCCTCAACCCCACGGGTTCTGTCCCTTGTCCCCGCGAGCCGGGCTCAGCTCGACCGACCGGTCCGCTTCGTGGTTTTTCGTCAATCTTCCTCTCTCGGGATATCCCTGTCGTAAAGCTTGACTATTTTGCGGTTTTTTACCGCGTCAATATAATCGAATACCGTCTCAAAGGGCTTTTCCACGGCAATTCCGCCGCCGAGGAGATGCCTTGCGTCATGCGAGTCCGAGCCTGCCGTCTCGGCAAAGCCGAAGCTTTCCGCGTACCATTTTGCGCGCTCATTCATAATAGACTGCGTGTGTGAGGAGTTTATTACCTCCACCGCCGAAACGTTATCGGGAATAAGCGTTATCTTTTTTATATAGTCATACTGACGGAACGGGTGGGCGTGTACAACGAAACCGCCGCACTCCGCCACAAAATCGGCGTAGCGGTATATTTTCATATCCATTATTTCGGGGTGCGCTTTGAGCCAATGTTTATCCAGACCGTAGGTGAGAAAATCGCTGCCGTCGTAGGTGAACTCCCAGCCGAAAAATACTTTCAGACCTATCTCGTCGCCCCGCGTCTTGCAGTTTTCGTAGCCTTTGCAGAAAAGGTCGATGCGCTCCTCCCAGGGCAGATCCCAAGGGACGGCGCTGTTGCCGTTGAAAAAGTGGTCGGTGACGATAACGCCGTCATAGCCTGCCGCCTTGTGAGCGTCCGCCATTTCCGCGCCTGTGGAGCGTGCGCAGGCGCTTGCCTCCGAGGTGTGCATATGCGGCTCGTATTTGTACAGCATATTATTTATCCTTTCCGCAAAGCCGTATTATGGCTTCGGCGTATATTTTCGCATTCTGTATCAGGGCTTCGGTGCGGATAAATTCGTCGGCACCGTGCATATTGTTTTCGTCTCCGGGGAACTCCGCGCCGAATGCAACGCCGCCGTCTGTATTGTGTACATAGGTGCCGCCGCCGATGGCAACGGTATATCCCTTTTCGCCCGTAGCGTCCTCATATACATCAAGCAGCGTCCGTATAAATTCGCTGCCCGCAGGGACATGGTGCGGCTCGGACTGCATATCCGCCGTAACGGAGAAGCCGTATTTTTCCGCAGTATCTTTCAGCTTTTGTATGATACCCGCGCAGCTTTCGCATACGGGGAAGCGTATATCCTGCCTGCAAAGGAGGTTTTCACCGTCAAAGCTGCATACACTGAGGACTGTGGTGGTCTCTCCCGATATATCGTCGGAGCATTTTATACCGCAGGATAAGCCGTCGGTCTCGCCGCAGGGGAAAAGCTTTGTCAGCGCAGCTATCTGCGGATATGCCCCCGAGCTGTCCAGACGGGATATTATTGTGAACAGCGCCGTCAGAGCGTTCCTGCCGCTTTCGGGAGTGGAGGCGTGAGCGCCCTTGCCCGTCACGGTGAAAACGCTGCCCATTGCGGAAATATCCATATCAAGACCGTACGCCGCACTGCGGAACATATCCTCGGTCACGCCGCATATTTCCGCCGAAGCGGTGAAAGGTACGGCGTTTACCGCCCCGTCCGATATAATGCTCTTTATTATCATGCCCTCCGTAGGTACAGCGATTTTCGTCCGCAGACTTATGCGCAGCATACCCTTTTCAATATTTATGACGGGATAAGAGCCGTCGGGAGTAACAAGCAGGGGAGGGAGCTGTTCAAGCTTTGTATAATATTCAAGGTCGCCCGAGCCGTTTTCCTCGTTTGTGCCGAGAATG
>JBJEQM010000078.1:0-10199 GCA_051881755.1 Oscillospiraceae bacterium | reverse complement strand
TCCCGGTAACCTCTGCGGCTTTGCCGTGAGAGCGGAAAGGAAGGCTGCTGTTTAATGAGATCAGAACGTAACATATCCATGTCCGGCAAACTGGCGCGTACAGGTGTTATCCTCGTTACGATCATGCTGGTTTGCTTCGGTGCAATTTCATATATGTCCGCACGCATCAATACCGAGAACGATTCAAATGCTGCAATGACCAATGCTGGCACGGTGATCTCGGGTCTGGTAAAGGACTTTATGGCCCCTAAGATCAGCGCGGTAATGAACACGGGAGAACAGGAATGTGTGAAGAAGCTTATCAATTCCGGCGGCTCTGCCGTTTCGGAAAAGGATATGCAGAGCAATCCGTTCTACGGCGATACTCAGAATCTGCTCAATAAGATATGCTCCGACGATAAGGATGTTATTGCGTCCTGGCTTGCCATAGAAAGCAGCGGCGCGCTTATCGGAAACAGCGGCAGATATATCTCCCCCGAGGTATTTGCCCTTAAAGACCGCTATTGGTATAAAAAGCTCAGTCTTTCCGATATTGAGGAGACGGGCGTGGTGTGTACATCTGCCGCTCCCTCGGTTTTCAGCAGCGATGATACGGTCGTTACCGTTATAAGCCCCGTCAGCTATGACGGCGGCATAATCGGCTACGTCGGCGCGGAGATAAAGACCGAATCCATGAATAAGCTCCTCAGCGGCTATACTCTCAACAGCGGCTGCTATCCTATCGTTACCTGCAACTTCGGTACATATATCTATACACCCTCTACCGAAAGCTTCCGCAGCAAATTCAATGTAAATCAGGCTCCGCTGAGCAATATACTTGTTCAGTCGGCATATTACGGCGACGGTATCGACAGCTTCTCCTTGGGGCTGAACAGGACAATATATTTCAGCGTAAACAATACCGATATCCCCGGCTGGAGCATTATAGTGCTGTTCGATCTTAACGAGCTTAACGGCGGAATATATAAATTCTGCTTCCAGACCGTGATAATACTGATATGCCTTAATGTTCTTATGCTTATCGTTATGCGCAATCTTTTCAAGTCCCGTCTCTCCCTGCTGACGGACATCAGCGGCGAGCTGGATAAGCTTAAAGACGGCGGCAGTGCTGCCGAGCTTGATGTTGCCGCGGCGGAGGACAGCGAGCTGAAGGAAATTGCTTTCAGCGTCAATGCCATTGCCGCTTCAATTAAGGAAAAGGACGAAAAACTGCGGCTGTACTCGGAAAACGACGTGCTCACGGGACTGCCTAACCGCAGCACCCTTTACAAAAATATCGATGCGCTTATGGAAAAACGTGAAAACGGCAATGCCGACCTCCACTTTGCGCTGATGTTTGTAGATATTGATAATTTCAAGTGGCTCAACGAAAATCTCGGACACAATTTCGGCGACGAGGTGCTGCGTACCTTTGCCGAGATGCTCTCTGTCACAATGTCAAAATACGGCACGGTATACCGTTTCAGCGGCGACGAGTTTATCATATTGGTTGAGTTCGGCAGCGATTACAATATTATCCATGAGGTCATCGGCGCTCTTCAAAGCGCGTTCGACAAGCCCATCAAGGTCATGATGGACAGCATATACATTCGTTTCTCCGTGGGCGTTTCCATCTATCCCGACGACGACGAAAAGACGGATATGCTCCTGCGCGACGCCGATCTGGCGCTGCACCGCTCCAAGGATAACGGCAAGGACAGAATATCATTCTACAGCAACGCCGCAAAACGGCACAGCTTCAGCAAGGCGGCTATCGCTCAGCGTATATCCAACGCCCTGCGCGATAATGAAATGTACCTTAATTATCAGCCTATCATCTGCGCCGACAGCTGCGATATCCACGGCTTTGAGGTGCTGCTGCGCTGGAACAGCGCGGAGTACGGCAATATACCTCCGGCAGAATTTATCAGCGTTGCCGAGGAGACAGGCGCCATTGTACAGATAGGTACATGGATATTTGAAAGCGCCTGCCGCTTCCTGAAAGAGCTTTGCGACAACTACCGCAGTGATATAATCATGTCTATCAACGTATCGCCCATACAGCTCCGACGTGCGGATTATCTGGAGCACGTCAAGCGTGTTATCGAGATAACACAGGTAAATCCTGCCAATATACAGATAGAGATAACCGAGTCCACCCTTATCGACTTTATCGATACGGACAACAGCATAATGAAAGAGATAAACGACATGGGCATCTCAATTGCGCTGGACGACTTCGGTACGGGTTATTCGTCGCTGAATTACCTTAAAAATTTCCCCATCAAGTGCCTGAAGATAGACAAATCCTTTGTAGACGAGATAAACAACAACAAGCGCGATTACGCCATTACCGACTCCATTATCGATCTTGTACACAATCTCGGCATCAAGACGGTAGCCGAGGGTATCGAGACCGTGGGACAGTACAACTTCCTCAAGGAAATGAAGTGCGATTACATTCAGGGCTTCCTTATGAGCAAGCCGCTGAACGAGGAGGACGCTCTGGAATTTGTGGAGATGTACGACGCTATGCATAAGCCCGACGGCGACGTGCTTGCCGAGCATGAGAAGCAGCTTGCCAAAGAACGTGCAAAGAAAACACGCGAGGATTCCGTTTATCCGTTTGTGGACGAGGGAACAAATCTTGTGGATACCACTATTTCCAAGTAATTACAGCGTATTTATTCCGTGTAGCCAAATTTTAAATTGAGCGGTCAAGCAGATTTTGTGAAAATTCGCCTTTGACAAATGCGTATAAAAATTGTATAATAAAATATGATGTGTAGCCTTTGATGCATAAATCCAATCAAAGGCTGCACTATTTTTTTTTAGAAAGGAAAAGAAGGTAAAGAAATAATATGGGAAAAGAAAATAATAACAGCCGCATGGCTGAAACCCCGGTTAAAAAGCTGCTGCTGACAATGGGCATACCTGTGATAATTTCAATGGTATTGCAGGCAGTATACAATATCGTGGACAGTGCCTTTGTATCAAATATGCAAACGGGCGGCGAGGAGGCGCTGAACGCGCTGACGCTGGCGTTCCCGCTGCAAATACTCATGGTTGCCGTAGGCATTGGTACGGGAGTTGGCGCAAACGTGCTTACTGCCAAAAGCCTCGGAGGAAAGGACTATGAGCAGGCAGGCAAGGCGGCAGGAAATGCAACATTCCTGGCACTTGTGATATATGTAGTTTTCCTGCTTTTCGGCATATTCGGCGTGGATTTGTATATCGGCTCACAGAGCAAATCTCCCGAGATCATATCAATGGGAACGGATTATCTGAGAATATGCTGTGTGTTTTCTTTCGGTATGTCCTTTTTTGCGGTATATGAAAAGCTGCTTCAGGCAACCGGACATTCGGTATTTTCCACAATAGCACAGATCGCAGGAGCGGTCACAAATATCGTTTTAGACCCCATAATGATATACGGTCTGCTGGGACTTCCCGAAATGGGCGTAAAAGGTGCGGCGTATGCAACGGTCATCGGACAGATAGTTTCCTTTGTATTGGCGCTGATATTCCATATAAAGGTAAATAAAATCATACCCTGTAAGTTCAGCTACTTCAAGCCGTCAGGAAATATTATTAAAAGAATATATTCCATCGGACTTCCCGCAATAATTTCACAGGCGCTTATCTCGGTCATGACATACGGTATGAACCTTATCCTCGGCGGAATAAGCGAGGCTATGGTCACCGCATACGGACTTTATTACAAAATACAGCAGTTCCTGCTGTTTGCGGCGTTCGGTATGCGTGACGCCATAACGCCTGTTACGGCATTCAGCTATGGTATGGGCAGCAAGAGCCGCGTCAAGGACTGCATAAAATACGGACAGTTATATACCTTTGTCATTATGGCTGCAGGATTTATCGTACTGGAAATATTCGCTAATCCGTTTGCGGGATTTTTCGGACTTGCCGGAGATACAATGAACCTTTGTATTGGTGCAATGAGGGTAATATCCATAAGCTTCGTGTTTGCAGGAGCAAATATCGCATTTCAGGGCGTATTTCAGGCACTGGACGGCGGTACGGAATCTCTTGTGGTGTCGGTATGCCGACAGCTGCTTTTCGTGTTCCCATTTGCAATAATATTCTCGGGCACGGTAAAAGCCAATATGGATTTATCATGGCTGATGTGGACGGTTTTCCCCATTGCAGAGATACTGACAGTGATCGTAGCCGTACTGCTTTTCAGAAAATTATACCGCAAGATCTCAACGAAGCTTTCCGACAGCGTGTGATCCTTGATCGCGCGGAGAGGATCTGTACGCCGTAAAAATTTCCTTGATACCTATAATAAAAATAAAGCCGCCGAAAATTTTCCGCAGTATATCCGAGCCGAGCTGCTCCGCGATAAATGCGCCGACAACGGCGGCGATAACGCCGCAGATTATGGCAGGCAGCGCCTTTTTCCACTCCACAAGATGATTTTTCGTGTGGATAATAAGCGCGAGGGCGGCAATTGGCAGGAAATATACAAGGTTTATACCCTGCGCTTCCAGCTGACTGTATCCTGCAAACACCGTGAGATATATTATCAGTATCATGCCGCCGCCGACTCCCATGGAGGCGAAAATTCCCGTGAGAAAGGCGGCAATTATCAAGGCTGTCATGCTATTATCATTCTCCCTCCCGCGATTATCAGAAAGGCACCGAAAACGACTTTCAGCCATTTAACGGATATTTTTTTCAGCAGTGTGCTTCCCACGACCGCTCCCGCAAGCCCCGGCAGTATCAGCGGCAGCGCGTCGGAAAATGCAAAGCTGCCCTTGGCGGCATAGTAAAACATTGATACAGCGGACAGAGGCAGGGTCAGCGCCAGAGAGGTGGCGTGTGACTTTTTGGCGCCAATGTCCGCTTTTTCCAGCATCGGTACGGCGATAACACCGCCGCCCGAGCCGAAAAGTCCGTTGGCAAGACCCGTGGCGGCTCCCAGCGCGGAATAATACAGCTTGTTCTTTTTCATAGTATCCCTCCGTTTTTGTATATTGTTTGCCGAAAGGTCAGAAAAATACTTTTTGCATTGAAATATTGCGGCAAAATTTATATTGATATACAAAACCGCAGGTTTTTCGGTGTATTATAAAAAATCAGCCACTGTATAGTGTAATGCCTTTACACTATACAGTGGCTGATTTTGCGTTTGTATGACAAAAAGTGCGATTTTACGCGGTTTGACAACTGTGTAAAGCATATATGCTTTACACAGTGCTATACTGCTAATCCTGCATGGACCATTGCTTTTCGGGGAGGATATTTGCCGAATTGCTGCCGTGAGCGTTGGGAGCAGCTCTGCCGCTGTCGTGCTCATGCCGGAGTTTTGGTGCGATCTTTACGCCTTTGTCGGCGGAAGCGCTGGGCATACCGCGGTCGGGGCGGACGATCTCCTTGAACGGCTTTTCGGTTTTGGGTGCCTTGAAAGCTTTGTTGGATTCTAACATAATAATACCTCCCGGAAAAAATAAAGGAGCCGACCTCCATTGGGTCAGCTCCTTTGCTGTTTATATTATAGCATAAATTCGGATTTTGTCAACACATAGCGGCAAGTTTTATATTTCCGCCCAAAAATACTCGGAAGAAGCCGCAATATTTATTCAATATAATACGCCTTTGCACCGTGCTTTTCAAGGGAGACAAAGATAACCTCGTCGGCGGAGGACTTTTCGCCGCTCCACAGCTCGGTGCAGGTCACGCTGCTGTATATTTCAATGTCCGCAAGGGGTATTTCCATGCTGCTGTCGCTTTCGCCTGCGTTGAATACGGCAATGTATGTTCCGCCCTCGGCGCATGATGCGACCCAGAGAATATGCTCAACGCCGCCTATCTCCCTGCGCCATACCTGATGAGAGTGCCGCGCAAGCCTGTGCATATCCAGTATGCCGCGATTGGTCAGCAGGCTCATGGTGAACTCGTCGAAGCCTGTCATTTCGCCGCCGATAATGAGGGGGGAGCGGAAAATGCTCCAGAGGGTCATCATGGTTATCTGCTCAGCTTGGGTAAATTTGGTGCGGTTTGCCTTGTCGTAATCCTGAAGTATGGGTCCGATTGGCAGCATATCCGCGTCGGGCCAGTGACCCGCACCCGTGTGTACAGACCATTTTTCGGCGCGCTCGAACATATTGTACAGCAGCTCCCACTTGTCCCAGAAGTCGTCGGTGATACGCCACATATTGGAGACCTGCTTGTAAAGCTCCGCCTTTTCAAGCAGCGCAGGACCCGGGGAGAGGCTCAGTATCATGTCTCTGCCGCAGCTGCGGAGCGCTTCGCTGAGCATAACAAGCTCTGCCTCCTCATGGGGAAGCTCACGGGCGATATCGTCGCACTTGATGAAGTCCACGCCCCAGGCCGCGTACAGCTCAAAAATGCTGTCGTAGTAAGCGCGTGCGCCGTCTTTTTCGGGGTCAACGCCGTACATATCCGTGTTCCATGCGCATATGCTGTTGGTCTTGGCGATTTGGCGCGCGGTCTTGTCGGTGCCCTTTATCTTGCAGTTGCGGTGTACCGCCTGACGGGGTATTCCGCGCATGATATGTATACCGAATTTCAGCCCCAGCGAGTGTACATACTCCGCCAAAGGCGCGAAGCCCTTGCCGCCTGCGGAGGAGGGAAAGCGCTTTTCCGAGGGGATAAGACGCGAGTATTCGTCCATGCAAAGGTCGGTGAATGGGTCGTATTCGTGAGACCTTGCGTCGGGAGCGCTCCATTGAATGTCAACGGTGATGTACTCCCAGCCGTATTTTTTCAGATGCGCCGCCATAAATTCGGCGTTTTTTCTGACGGTGGCTTCGTCCACGGCTGCTCCGTAGCAGTCCCAGCTGTTCCAGCCCATAGGTGCGGTAAGCATTTCCATTTTTATATCTCCTTGTATACTATATTTAATTTCTCAAAGCTGCTTGTGCCGTTCACGGCGTAAAGACCAAGCACAACTCCCGTAAATCCGCCCGACACCTCGCTTGAGAGATACTTGGACAGACCGTATCCGAGAGCCGTTTCTGTGCCGTTATCATCAACGCAGAAGTTGTATACCTGACTGTCCGCGCGGATAATGAGCCGCGCCCTGTTCGATGTAAGGGGTATGACCGCCTGCTCATGCTTGATACAGCCGATGTTGAGGGTCAGTACCGCTTCATAGCCGCCGCCGTTTTTGCGCACGGCAATATCATAGTGCTCGTTCTCGCACATATACACCGTTACGCCGCCCGTACCGTCCGTTACGCTCACATCAACACCAAGCTCCATGTCAAAGCCCCGCTGACGTATGCCCACGAAAGTGGGGGAGTCAACGTCGTCCAATGTGATATCCGTGCCGCGAAGCAGCGCCTTGCCGTCCGACAGCTCGTAATTTTCCGTGTGGGGGTGGCGCAGGAAGCACCAGTCAATGTCCCACGCGGTATTTTCAAAGGTGTATGTCATTTTGCGCTGCTGTATAAAATCGCCCGACAGCTCGTATTCGTCCGCAGTGGTGCCGTCCGTGCCCGCAGTGAACCAGCCGTCCTCGCCGAATTGTACGGGGGTGAGGAACACCTCTCTGCCAAGATGATGATAAGGCTGCCACAAATGAATTTGTCGGAATCCCAGTGACAGAATATGCCAGCTGCCGTTTTTATCCTGTATAAGGTCGCCGTGACCGATGCCCTGTATAATGTTGGGCGCTTTGTTGCGGTTGGTCAGCACGGGATTTTGGGCGTAGCCGACAAACTCGCCCCACGGTGAGTCGGAGCGGGCATAGGTTATCATGTGACCGTATTCAGTGCCGCCCTCCGCCGCCATAAGGTAGTAGCCGTCGTTTATCTTGTACATATGTGGGCTTTCGAGAAAACGTCCGCCCGAGCCCTGCCAGATGCATTTTGTGGGGGTCAGCTTTGCTCCCGTTTCAATGTTTATCTCGCATTGGCATACGCCGCTTTTGCCGTAATCGTCGGTGCCGTTGCTTATAAAATATACCTTGCCGCCGTCGAAAAGCAGAGAGGGGTCAATGCCGCCCTGGTCGACAAAAACGGGGTCCGACCATTCGCCGTGGATATCGTCGGTGTAAACGTAGAAATTCTGGTGGGTGGTATCGTTGGTGGTGACCATGTAAAATCTGCCGCCGCTGTATCTTATTGTGGGGGCAAACACGCCGCCCGAGCTGTTTATCTTTTCCAGCATGACTTGATTTGGACGGGTCAGAACGTGTCCTATCTGCGTCCAGTTTACAAGGTCATCGCTCTCAAAGAGGGGTACGCCGGGGAAATACTGGAACGAGCTTGTCACAAGATAATATTTACCCTCCGCGAAGCAAACGCCGGGGTCGGGGTAAAAGCCTGTGATAACGGGATTTTTGTATATCATACTTAGTCCTTTCCGAAGATACGCTCTGCGGCAAGACCGCTTATGTATCTTTCCATAAATTTGTCAAAGCCCTCCGAGCCGTCCTTATCGGGTGTGAGGACGTACCTTTCCATGTCCGCAAAGACCTTTTCATCAAGCCAGTCCGCCAATGATTTTCCGCCGCCGTCCAGCATATACGAAGCAAGGAGAGACATTCCCCACGCGCCGCCCTCGCCTGCGGTGGTCATTACCGCAACGGGAGACTTCAGCGCGTCCGCCATAAGCTGCTGAGCCGCGCCCTTTACCTTGAAAAGTCCGCCGTGTCCCGTGAACTGAGCCGCCGCGGCGCTTTCATTTTTAAACAGTATATCCATGCCGTGCTTCAGCGCCGCCATGGTGGAGTAAAGCTGCGCGCGGAAGAAGTTTGCAAGGCTCATCTTGCTGTCGGGAGTGCGGAAATACATGGGTCTGCCGCTTTCAACGCCCGTGACGGGCTCGCCCGAAAGATAGTTGTACGCCGTAACTCCGCCGCAGTCGGGAGAGCCGTTCAGAGCGTTTCTGTATAATGTTTCGTACAGCGCGGACTTATCCATGGGGTGACCCGTCAGCTCCGCAAACTCTCCGATTATTTTCACCCACACGTCTATCTCGGAGCAGCAGTTGTTGCAGTGTACCATTGCTACGGGAGCGCCGTCGGGCGTAGTGACCGCGTCTATCTCGGGATAAACGCCTTTCAGCGGCTTATCGAGGACGAGCATGGCAAAAATGGACGTTCCCGCGGAGATGTTTCCCGTCTGCGGACGAACCGCGTTTGAAGCAGCCATGCCCGTGCCTGCGTCGCCCTCGGGAGGGCAGAATGGCACTCCTGCCTTTAGCTTTCCCGTTGGGTCGAGAAATGCTGCGCCCTCGGTTGTCAGCGCGCCGCAGGGCGTGCCTGCTGTGACGGCTTTGGGGAAAACCTCCGAAATATCCGCCGTGAAGCCGTGGGAAGCAAGGGTGGCTGAGTATTTTTTCAGCATATCCTTATCATAGCTTTCGCCGCTGACAGGGAAAATGCCCGAGGCTTCTCCCGTTCCCACCGCGCGCACTCCTGTCAGCAGCTCATGGATATATCCTGCAAGCGTGTTTATATGGTGTATATTTTTGGTATGCTCCTCGCCGTTGAGCACCGCCTGATACAGATGAGCGCAGCTCCAACGCTGTGGTATGTTGAAGCCCAGAAGCGCCGTAAGCTCCGCCGCCGCCCGTGAAGTCATGGTATTGCGCCATGTGCGGAAAGGCACGAGCAGCTGTCCGCTGCGGTCGAATGCCATGTAACCGTGCATCATGGCGGAAACGCCCATTGCGCCGATATGCTCAAGCTCGGTGCCGTAACGGCTTTCCACGTCGGCAGCAAGAGAAGCGTAGCAGCCGCGTATGCCGTTGTGGATATCGTCGAGAGAGTATGTCCAGCAGCCGTTTTCAAAGCGGTTTTCCCAGTCGAAGCTGCCCGAAGCGATGGGGGTGAATGTGTCGTCCGTCAGCACCGCTTTTATCCTTGTGGAGCCAAGCTCAATGCCCAGACGTGTTTGTCCGTTTCTGATTTTTTCCGTTGCAGTCATAAAATTATCCTCTTTGTAATATAATAATGCGCTGTATATTGCCCTCTATTAATTTTGCAGGAGCATAGTATAATGATATTATATTGATTATACCATTATTATAAGCTGCTGTCAATTACAGAATATTCGATCTGATATTCCTTTTTAGGATATTTTATGAGCATAATATCATAAAAATTATATTTTTTTCAGACAAAACTGTTGCAATTGTTGAAATTATATGATATAATTTTATTTAAGGTAATACCGAACAACCACCGGCTAACGCCTTTGCCGCACATCTGCTTGCATATTTTC
>JBJEQM010000077.1:0-2602 GCA_051881755.1 Oscillospiraceae bacterium | reverse complement strand
GCTTTCGCCCGACAGACTGATATAATACGCTCCGCTGTAATCGGCGAGGACGGACACCTCACGCAGGCTGCAGCCTGCAAAGGAAATACCCATTGCCTTTTTAAAGGCACACTTGGCGCAGAACATCTCCGCGGTAACATAGGGGGGAAAGTTGCGGTCCATAAGGAATTTCATCTCCTGAGGAGAGTAAAAGCGGGAGAGAAATCGGGGATTCTTGATAAGCCGCCGCATATGGGGCATATCGGCAAAATATAACTCGGTAATCATAACGGGAGATATCCTTTCGGGCAAAAATATTATTATTTTCTGTTGTATGCTCTGTCGTATTCAACGCGTGTATTTCTCGGGAGGAAGGGCACGATACCCTCCACAAGCTTCTCCGTGGGGGAAAAGATGAGACGGGTCTCGCCGATGGTCTGATGAGTAAAGTCGGCATAATAAAGCTCTGTTTCCTCCGTGCAAAGTCCGTCCACCTTGACGATAGTGGCGCTGCTGCTCACCTCGGGAGCGTCCTCAAGCTTGCCGAAGCGCTCAAACAGCGAGGATCTTGCGGTGATAAGGCGTTTCCTCTTGCGCTTTGCAATGATCTTGTCAACGTCGATATCGCCGTTAGTCACAATATATTCATACTCGCAGTCAAGACCGGTGATAAGATAATATCCGCCGTAGACCGCACCTATGCCTGCAAGAAGCACTATAGGCAGACCTATCAGCATAAAAAATACCGATACCGCCGCAACAAGAGCGACCAATATACCGATAAGTATTTTTAATGCAAAGGTTTTGCCGTCGGTTTCCTTCTTAACAAGCTGTTCTGCAAAAATGTCCATTTTGACCTCCGTTCAAATAAAGTTTTTTGTATAAAACATATTATATCACAAAAAATTCAGACTTTCAAGAAAAAAATGCTTGCAAATTGTGATTTTATTGTATATAATAATATAAGAAACACATTGACCGGGTTCAGTAGCTGTTGTGGGATAATGTATATACAGAGAGGCGGCGCATTGCTGAGAGCGCTCCGTACATCACATCGGCGAAATTCGCCCGCGAGTGGTTCCGCTTAACGGATCTTTCCAAGTAGGCGGAAACGTTGCAGCCGCGTTAAGGCTTGCGGGGATAGTTGTCCTTTGAAATAGGTGGTTTATAAGCAAGCATGGTCTTGTCCTGTTTTATCGGGATAAGGCTTTTTTGTTTATAGCTGTATATTGAGCTTTTGCAGTAAGTTATATCGGCGGTGATTATTCTGCATGGGCGCACGCTGTGCGCCCCTACATTAATGCAGGGTATGACACGAATATCAATCTGCGACGACATAATTATTGTAGGGGCGCACAGCGTGCGCCCATTGATACAAAGCATATACAGATATAAACATTATAAAAAATAAAACATGCCGTAAAATATATTGAAAGGAATGTACGATTTTATGAAAGAACAGCTTGAAAAAATCAAACAGCTTGCCGAGCAGGAGCTAGCACAGTGCAGCGATATGGCTGTACTGGAAAATCTCCGTGTAAAGTTTCTCGGTAAAAAGGGAGAGCTTACCGCTATATTGAAGCAGATGGGCTCACTTTCCGCAGAGGAGCGCCCCGTTATGGGACAGCTGGCAAACACCGTCCGCGCCGCTATCGAGGAGGATATTACCAAGCGTATGCAGGCGCTCAAGACCGAGCTTGCCGCAAAGAAGCTTGAAGCGGAAACTCTGGACGTTACCATGCCCGGCAAAAAAGAGGAGGTCGGCAAGCTCCACCCCCTCACCGCAACACTTAACGACATTAAGGAGATTTTCCTCGGCATGGGCTTTGAGATAGCCGAGGGTCCCGAGGTCGAGACCGACCACTACTGCTTTGAGGCGCTGAATATGCCCAAGCATCACCCTGCCCGCGACACGCAGGATACATTCTACATCAGCGACAACGTGCTCCTGCGCACACAGACTTCCTCCGTACAGATTCGTACAATGGAGAAGCAGAAGCCCCCTATCAGAATCATCTCCCCCGGCAGAGTTTACCGCTCCGACGCAGTTGACGCCACACATTCTCCCCTGTTCCACCAGATAGAGGGTCTTGTTATCGACAAGGGCATCACCATGGCTGACCTTTGCGGCACACTGGAGCTGCTTATGAAGCGCATTTACGGCGAGGACTGTCAGATACGTCTGCGCCCCCACCACTTCCCCTACACGGAGCCGTCTGCGGAAGTTGACCTTATGTGCTTTAACTGTCACGGCGCAGGCTGTCCTCTCTGCAAGAACGAGGGCTACATCGAGCTGCTGGGCGCAGGTATGGTACACCCCAAGGTACTGGAGGGCTGCGGTATCGACCCTGAGGTATACAGCGGCTTTGCGTTCGGTATCGGTCTGGAGCGTATCACTATGGGCAGATACAAGATAAGCGATATGCGTATGCTTTATGAGAACGATATGAGATTTTTGGGTCAGTTCTGATCAATATAAACGGAGGTAAAACAAATGGATCTTTCAATGAGATGGCTGTCGGATTATGTTGACGTATCCGACCTTTCAATAAAGGAATTCTGTTCCGGACTTACAATAAGCGGCTCAAAGGTTGAGCGCTACGAGACCGAGGGCGAGGAGATA